>NZ_JBFAJA010000001.1:152341-264603 GCF_040654975.1 Dactylosporangium sp. NPDC050588
CGACGCCGCAGCGAAGCGGAGGTGGCGGGATGACCGCCCTCGCGAACCATCCCTCGTCGCAGGCGGCGGCACCGGCGACCGGCCTGCTGAAACGGGCGCACCGGCTGCCCGCCTGGCCCGTGACCGGCCTGCTCCTGCTGTACCCGCTGTGGTGGGCGCTGGGCCTCGGCACCCTGATCTTCTTCCTGGTCGCCGTGCCGATGCTGGTGTCGCTGCTGCGGCACCGCGCGTCGGGGCAGCTCGTCAAGCTGCCGCCCGGCTTCCTGCTGTGGCTGCTGTTCCTCGCCGTGGTCGCGCTGGGGCTGTTCAGCCTCGGCGCCGACCCGGCCGGCACCGTGCCGGGCACCGCCGCCAGCCGGCTGGTCTCCTACACGTACCGCCTCGGCGGCTACGCGGCGCTGACCGTGATCCTGGTCTACGCCGGCAACGTCGGCCGCCGGGAGCTGCCGCAGCAGCGGTTCGTCCGGCTGCTCGCGTGGCTCTTCGTCATCACCGTCGCCGGCGGGCTGCTCGGCATGGCCGCGCCCACGTTCGAGTTCACCGCGCCGCTGGAGCTGCTGCTGCCGCACCACCTGCGCGAGAACAGCTTCATCCAGTCGCTGGTCCACCCGACCGCGGCGCAGATCATGAACCTGCTCGGCGGGGAGACCCCGCGCCCCGGCGCGCCCTGGGGGTACACCAACACCTGGGGCAACAACGTCTGCCTCCTCATCGGCTGGATGCTCGTCGCCGGCTGGTCGCTGACCAGGAGCAGGAAGGTCAAGACGGGCACCGCCGTCGTCCTCCTCGCGGCGATGGCGCCGATCGTCTACTCGCTCAACCGCGGGCTGTGGATCGGCCTGGGCGTCATGGCGCTGTACGTGTCGGTGCGCCTGGCGCTGCGCGGCCGCCTCGCCGCCCTCGGCCTGGTCGGCGTCGCCGGCATCGCCGTCGTGGTCGCCGTCGCCACCACGCCGCTGGGCGACGTCGTCAGCGCCCGGCTCGAGGACGGCAAGTCCAACGGGGTCCGCATGTACACCACGGAGAAGGCCGTCGGCGGGGTGGCCGAGTCGCCGCTGATCGGCTTCGGATCCACCCGCAACACCATCGGCGGCCGCAACTCCATCGCCGTCGGGGAGAGCGACGGCTGCGAGCGCTGCGGCAACTTCACCATCGGCGGCAACGGCCAGCTGTGGCAGCTCCTCTTCGCGCACGGGCTGCTCGGCACCGGCACCTACCTGGGGTTCTTCGTGGTCGGGCTGTGGCGCTTCCGGCGCGACGCGACCCCCGCCGGCCTCGCCGCGTCCGCCGCGATCGTGTCCAGCTTCGCCGCGATGTTCTGGTACAACGCGCTCGTCACCCCGCTGGCGCTGACCTTCCTCGCGTATGCCGTCCTGTGGCGCAACCGTTTGGAGAGCCGATGAGCCCAGTGAAGACCGCCCCGGCCGCGCTGCAGGTCGACGACGAGCAGCTGCGCGCGCAGTACATCGAGGAGGTCCTCGCCCTGCTGTACCCGGGGCAGGGATCCGGAGTCGTCGAATACCTGGTCGTGCCGAACGCCCGCAAGCCGCGGCTGCTCGTGCCCGCCGACGACCGCCGCCTCGCCGCCGCCGCCGTGCGCCGCTACGCCGAGCCGCAGTCCCGGATGGCGAAGCTCAAGCGCGACGCGGTCGTCGCCGCCCTGCGCACCGGCGCCTCGTCGGTGCTGCTGCGCGACCGGCTGCGGATCACGCCCGGCGCCGACACCATCGACACGTACCTGCGCCGGGCCCTCGGCACCGACGTGCGGCTCAGCGTCCACATCGGACCGGCGCGGGCCAACCGCAAGCCGGTGCTGCAACTGCTCACCGAGTCCGGCGCCACCATGGCGTTCGCGAAGCTCGGCACGTCGGCGCTGACCCGCACCCTGGTCAAGGCCGAGGGCAACGCCCTGGCCGCCGTGTCGACCGCCGGGCTCAAGGCGCTGCGGGTGCCCGACGCGATCCACATCGGACAGTGGGGCGAGCACGAGGTCCTCGTGCAGTCGGCGCTGCCGGTGTGGCGGCCCAGGGTCCCGCTGACCGCGCCCCGGCTCGCCAAGGCGATGGGCGAGGTCGCCGCCTGCTGCGGCACCCGCCGCGGCCGCCTCGACGACAGCGGGTACTGGACCCGGCTGCGGGCCCGGCTCGACGCGATCAGCGGCCACGCCGAGGGCGGCGCGCTGCGGGCCGCGGCCGAGCGGATCGCCCGCGCCGCCGGCGGCGTCCAGCTCACCTACGGCTCCTGGCACGGCGACTGGTCCCCGTGGAACATGGCCTCCCTCGCCGACACGATTCTGGTCTGGGACTGGGAACGCTTCACCCCCGGCGTCCCGATCGGCTACGACGCGCTGCACCACGCGCTGCAGATCGGCATCGGCCGGGCACCGTCGGCGGCCCAGGCCGTCAACGACCTCATCGACGCCGCGCCCGAGCTGCTGCTGCCGTTCGGCGTGGTGCACCGCCAGGCGGTCGAGGTGACCACCCTGCTCTACCTCATCGACCTGGCCACCCGGTACGTCACCGACCGGCAGGCGGAGGCCGGCGCCCGGCTGGGCGTGCTCGGCAGCTGGCTGCTGCCCGTTCTCGTCGCGCGAGTGGAGGCTCTGTAACCATGCCCGTGCAGGTTCCCGACACGATGAAGCGGATCATCCACTTCGGATCCCGCAACTACGGGCAGCTCACCGCCAACCGGCGGATGCTGCCGCAGTTCCTGATCTGCGGCGGGCAGCGCTGCGGCACCACGTCGCTCTACCGCGCGCTCGCCGCGCACCCGGCCGTCATCAAGGCCGTGCTGCACAAGGGCGTGCACTACTTCGACGTCGGCTACCACCACGGGCTGCGCTGGTACCGCGGGCACTTCCCGCTGCAGCGGCGGTCCGAGCGGATCCGCGACGAGCTCGGCGTGCCGGCGCAGACGTTCGAGTCCAGCCCGTACTACATGTACCACCCGCACGCCCTGGCCCGGATCGCCAAGGACCTGCCGGGCGTGAAGCTCGTCGTGCTGGTCCGCGACCCGGTCGAGCGCGCCTACTCCCAGCACGCGCACGAGGTCGCCCGCGGCTTCGAGCCCGAGGTCGACTTCGGCAAGGCGCTCGCGCTGGAGCCGGCCCGGCTCGCCGGTCAGCGGGAGCTGCTCGTCAGCGACCCGTCCGCCTACAGCTTCGCCCACCAGCACCACGCGTACCGGGCCCGCGGCGAATACATCGAGTACATCGAGCCGATGGCCGCGCTGCTCGGCCGCGACCGGGTGCACGTCGTGGACAGCACCGAGTTCTTCCTGCGCCCGGAGCCCGTGTACGACGCCGTCCTGGACTTCCTCGGCCTGCCGCGGGTCGGCCAGTACCCGGCGTTCGAGCGGCACAACGCCCGCCCCCGTAACCGCCTCGACGACTCGATCGCCCAGGAGCTCGCCGCGCACTACGCGCCCTACGACGAGCGGCTCGCCGCCTGGCTCGGCCGCCGTCCCTCGTGGCTGTCCACGGCGGACAGTCCGGCGTGACGGCGACCCTCGACAAGCCCACCGCCGGAGCCGGTCTGGAGTCGCCCGGCGGCATGCTGCGCGGCGCCGCCCGGGGCGGCCTTGCCAACCTCGCCGGCACCGTCTGCACCGGCGTCGCCGGGCTCGGCGTCACGTGGCTGGCCGCCCGTGCCCTCGACCCGCGCGGCGCGGGCGCGTTCTTCGCCGCGACCGCCGTCTTCGGCCTCGGCGTCACGGTCGCCAAGCTCGGCGTGCAGACGTCGCTGGTGTACTGGCCGGCGCGGATGCGCGCGGTCGGCGACCTGTCGCGGCTGCGGGAGTGCCTGCGCGCGGCGCTGGTCCCGGTCGTCGTGGCGGCGCTGGTCATCGCCGGCGGCCTGTGGTTCGCCGCGGACCTGCTGCCGGGCCGGCCCGACCTGGTCCGCACGCTCGCCGTGTTCCTGCCGCTCGCCACGGTCAGCGACGCGCTGCTCGCGGCGACCCGCGGGCTGCGCTCGATGCGCCCGACCGTGCTGCTCGACCGGGTCATGCGGCCCGGCGCGCAGCTGGTCCTCCTGGCGCTGGTGTGGGCCACAGGCTGGGGCCCGGACGTGTTCGCCGCGCTGTGGGCGCTGCCCTACCTGCCGGCCGCGCTGTTCGCCGGCGTGGCCCTGACCCGGCTCCGCACCCGGATCACGGGCCCTGCGGCGGAAGCGGCAAAGCGCTCCGACTTCACCCCGCGGCGGTTCTGGGCGTTCACCGCGCCCCGCGCCGTCGCCAGCTTCGCGCAGATGGCGCTGCAGCGCGTCGACGTGCTGCTCGTCGCGGCGCTCGCCGGCTTGGCACCCGCCGCCATGTACGCCGTCGCCGGCCGCTTCGTCATCCTCGGGCAGTTCGTCAACCAGGGGGTCACCCAGTCCGTCCAGCCGCGCCTCGCCGAGCGCCTCGCCGTGCGGGACAAGGCCGGCGCGAACCTGCTCTACCGCCAGGCGACCGCCTGGGTGGTGCTCGCCTGCTGGCCGTTGTACCTGCTGATGTTCACCTACGCCCACCTGTACCTCGACCTCTTCGGCGAGCACTACGAGGGCGGCGCGCGCATCGTGCGGCTCCTCGCCGCCACGATGATGGTCGCGACCGCGTGCGGCATGGTCGACGTCGTCCTCGCCATGGCCGGCCGCACGTGGTGGAACCTCGCCAACGTCGGCCTCGCCCTGGTCACGATGCTCGGCGTCGACGCGCTGCTGATCCCCCGGCTCGGCGCGTTCGGCGCCGCCGTCGGCCTGTGCGCCGCGGTGCTCGTCAACAACCTGGTCCCGCTCGTGCAGGTCGTGCGGGGCCTCGGCCTGCACCCGTTCGGGCGTGCCACGCTGCTCGCCTGCGGGTTGGCCACATCGTGTTTCGCCGTGCCGCAGCTGGCCGTGCTGCCGGTCCACGGGCTGATGGTGAAGTTCGCCGCCACGGGGGCGGGTGCGGCCGTGTACTGCTACGCGGCCGTGCGTTTGAGGCACGTTCTGATGCAGGGGGAGCGATGAGAACCGACTACGCGGAGGTCTTCCAGTCGGATGCGGCGGTCGACAAGTACGAGCGGGTGGTCTACGCGCCGGAGACCTACTCGACGGCGGTGAGCGGCCGGCAGCGCGCGTTCCTGCGCCGCCTGGTCCGCCGGGAGTTCACCGCCCGCCGGCCCGTCCAGCACGACTTCGCGTGCGGCACCGGCCGGGCGATCAAGCTGCTGCACGGTGTCGTACGGGCGGCGCACGGCTACGACGTGTCCGCCCAGATGCTCGCCAAGGCCCAGGAGGCGGGCGTCTACGCGAAGCTGCACCAGGTCGCCGGCGACGGGCCCATCCCGGAGCCGGCCACGGTCGACGGCCCGGCGCTGGTGACCGTGTTCCGGCTGCTGCTCAACGCGCCCAAGGACGTCCGGGACCGGGCGATCGCCTTCGCCGCGAAGATCCTGCCGGAGGCGGACTCGGGCCTGCTCGTCGTGGAGAACCACGGCAACCGCTCGTCGCTGCGGCACCTGCGGTACCGCTCCAACCGCACCAACAGCTGGTTCGCGGAGCTGCACCACGCCGAGGTGGAGCAGCTCCTCGCCCGGCACGGCTTCGAGGTCGTCGAGCGGCGCGGTTTCGCGCTGTGCCCGGCCGGGGCGTACCGGCGCGAATGGCTGCGCCCGGTCGCCCGCCGCACCGACGACATCGCCGCGCGCAGCCGCCGCCTCTCGGGGGTGGCCACCGACGTGCTCTACGTGGCACGGCGGATACCCAAGTAGCTCTAGCGGAGGACCTTCTCGCAGTGAAGCGGATCGGGATCGTCGCCGCCGTCGTGGTCGCCGTCGTGGCGGGTGCGACGGCGGTGACCCTCAGCGTGATGTCCACGAAGGACACCCCGGCCCCGCGGCCGTCGCCGACCGGCACCCAGGCACCCCCGGGCGCGCCCGGGGCACCGCCGGCCATCGCCACCTCGACCGGCCCGTTCGCGGCCGGGCCCATCGCGCCGCCGACGCACGGCTCGTACCTCGGCGCGTGGGTCCGGCCGGAGCACCTCACCGAGTCGGGCCGGCTGTCGGCGATGACGGCGTGGGAGAAGACCGTCGGCCGCAAGATGGCGATCGTCAACACGTACCGCCGCTTCGACGAGAACTTCTTCAACGCCTCCGACGAGCAGTTCGCCGCCCGGGGCACGACCCTCATGCTGTCGTGGGCGAGCGGCGACACCAGGCTCATCACCCTGGGTCGTTACGACACGCTCATCCGCGACCGGGCCCGCGAGCTCAAGGCGTTCGGCAAGCCGGTGCTGATGCGCTTCCGGTGGGAGATGGACCGCCCCAACCTGCGGGCCCAGATGTGGTCGGGGGAGGACTACATCGCCGCCTGGCGGCACGTGCGCGCCATCTTCACCGAGGAGGGCGCCACCAACGCGTCCTGGGTCTGGTGCCCGACCGTGGAAGGCTTCCAGGGCGGCTACGCGGCCGAGTTCTACCCCGGCGACGACGCCGTCGACTGGAACTGCGTCGACGTCTACGCCGGCTCCAGGTACGGCACGATCGGCGAGCTGATGCGGCAGTTCCTGGAGTTCTGCGCGGCCCACCCGACGAAGCCGGTGATGATCGGCGAGTTCGGGGTGGCTCGCGCGTGGGGCACCGAGCAGCGCGCCGCATGGCTGCGTGACGCGTCCGCGACGTTCAAGGCCAACCCGCAGATCCGGGCCGTGATGTACTTCGAGTCCGACCCGACGGACAACAAGGGCCCCACGCAGCAGTTCCAGGTGTCGGACGACCCCACGGTCCTCGGCGCCTTCCGCCAGTCCCTTGCCCAGGACCCGCACTACACGCCGATGACCACCGCCGTCGCCGGCAAGACGAGGAAGAAGTGACGATGCCCCGGTTCCGTGTGTTCGCGCTGGTCGCGGCGCTGGCGTGCGCGTCCCTCGCCGGCTGCCGGTCCGACCCGGGGGTCGCCGCCTACCTGGGCGACGGCGCCGTCACCATCGACCAGGTCACCGCCGTCGCCGACGACCTGACCTACGCCCCCGCCCAACGCGGCAACGTCACCGGATACGTCCTCGGCTCCATGATCATCCGGGACGTCGGCGGCCGGCTCGCCGCCTCGCGCGGCCTCGCGCTGCGCCACGACACCGACCCCGGCCTGGTCGCGCAGTACTACGGCGTCGCCCCGGACGCGCCGATCGTGCCGCTGGTCACCGAGGCCCAGGACATCCTGGTCACCCTCGCCGCCGCCGTCACGCCCGTCGAGCCGGATCTCGCGCAGCAGCGGGCCGCCTTCGACGCGCTGTTGTTCGCCAGTGGCCGCCCGGTCTCCGACTTCTACGCGTTCGAGCAGGTCCAGTACCTGCTGACCCGCGACGCGATCGGCCGGATGATCGCGCTGCGCCGGCAGCTCGACGACGCCGTCGCCGGCTCGGGCATCACCGTCAACCCGCGGTTCCAGGGCCTCACGTACGGGCTGCCGGTCACCGTCGACATCGGCCGGGGCGGCGTCGCCCGGGCCAGTATCCTGGTCCATCTGACCTTCGACGGAGGTCTCGCCGAGGAGGTCTGAGGAACTGTGCCGGGCAGCGTGATCCTGCTGGTGACCTCGCCCCGCCTCCCGGCCGGCGTGCTCACCGCCGAGGCGTGGGACGTGGTCCGCGCCCATCCGGTGTACACCGGATCCGACTCCCCGCAGGTCGACGCGCTGCGGGCCGCCGGCGCCACCGTGACCGTCGTGGACCCCGCCGTCGAGGTCCTGCTCGACGCCCTCGCCGAGCACGGCACCATCGTCTGGCTCGCCGCCCCCGACGGCGACGAGGAGCTCGCCCGCTCGCTGGGCCTGCGGCTGGCCCGCGAGCCCGGCCTCGCCGCCCTGGAGCTGCTCTACGGCTCCTGGGACCCGCCCGGCGCCCGCGTCCTGGACGCCGTCACGGTCATGGACCGGCTCATGCACCCCGAGACCGGCGACGCGTGGAAGCGGGCACAGACGCACGAGAGCCTGGCGCCGTTCCTGCTCGAGGAGGCGTACGAGCTCTACGACGCCATCCGCGACGCCGACCCCGAAGCGGTCCGCGAGGAGCTCGGCGACGTCCTGCTCCAGGTCGTGCTGCACGCCCGCCTCGCCGAAGAGGCGGCGGACACCTCCGACAGGTTCACCCTCGACGACGTCGCCGGCGACCTCGTCGCCAAGCTCATCCGCCGCAACCCCCACGTCTTCGCCGACACCCAGGTCGGCGGCATCGACGACATCATCGCCAACTGGGAGCAGATCAAGCAGGCCGAGAAGTCCCGCGGCTCCGCCGTCGACGGGGTCGCCCTCTCCCAGCCCGCGCTCGCCCTGACCGCGAAGCTCTTGCACCGCGTCGCCCGCGCCGGCCTCACCGTCGACTTCACCCCCGCCGACCCGCTCGGCGCCGCCCTCTTCGCCCTGGTGGTCGAGGCCGACCGGACCGGCCGGGACGCCGAGGCCGCCCTGCGCGCCGCCGCCCTGGCCTACATGGACGCCGTCCGCCGCGCCGAATAAGGGTCCCGCAACGCCGCCGGCCGGTAGCCCTCCGCCAGCTCCCGGACCACCCCGGCCGCGACGTAGAACCGCCCCCTGGTCTGCCCGCGCTGCTCCAGCAGCCCGCGCTCCACCAGCATCCGCAGGTCCCGGGTCGCCTGGTCCGTCGTCAGGCCTTCGTCGCGTTGGTACGAGGTGCGCCGTACTCTGCCGCCCTCGGCCGCTTCGTACAGCGCCGATGTGGTGCGGCTCGGCAGCCCCAGCGCCTCGAGCCGCTCCCACAGCGCCACCGCGCGGTCCAGCCGCTGCCGGACCCGCTGCATCTGCATGTGGTGCGCCCGCAGGCAGAACCGCACCCACGGCAGCGCCTCCCCATGCGGTTGCCACCGTCCCCCCTGGACTTCGTGGAGCGCGTCGTAATAGTCGAACGTATTGCGCCCGGTGCCGAGCCACTCCTCGATGGACGAGAACTCCGGCGCGAGCACCGCGTCGCGTGCGAGGACCAGCGTGTGCAGGCACCGCGACATCCGGCCGTTGCCGTCCCGCCAGGGGTGGATGCTGACCAGGTTGAGGTGCGCCATCGCCGCCCGCACGAAGAGCGGGGCGTCCAGGTCGCCGTCCTGGAGCCAGTCCGCGAGCTCCTGCATCAGCCCCTGCACCACGTCGGCGTCGGGCCCGGTGTAGACCACCTCGCCCGTCGAGTGGTCGGTGATCCAGATCCCGCCGGGGCGGAACCTGCCCGGCCACCGGTCAGGATGGTGCTTGAGCAGCATGTAGTGCAGGCCGTTGAGCAGCATGTAGTGGTAGCGGAACTCGGCGGAGTGCGCGAGCTGCTGCACGTACGTCAACGCGTCCCGGTAGCCGGTGATCTCATCCCAAACCGCGGCGTCCGCGTCGAGCGGCTCATCGCCGGAGGCCGCCGCCGCGGCGTCGTCGACGGAGACCTCGTAGCCCTCGATCGAGTTGGATCCCTTGATCCCACGGGCAACCAGTTGTCGCCGGAGCTGCCCGGTCCACCGATGTGGCGTGGCGACCTGGAACCGCAAGGCCTCGCGCATCCGGTCCAGCTCGTCCAGGACCCGACGATCCTCGTCGACCAGGCGAGGGGTCTCGTACAACATGCGGAAATTATATCGGCAAAACCATGAGAACACCGCGGCATTGCGGCCCGCTCACCAGGGGAGGGGGTGGGTGGCGCCCTGGTGGGTGGCGGCCTCGACGACGGCGGGCCAGCGGGACGGGTCGAAGACGTTGCCGCCGATGGCGGACTGGGAGGCGGGGTCAGGCTCGATCAGCGTGCCCGTGGCGGGGGTGTCGCGCTGGAGCATCGGGATGCGCGGCGCGAGGACGACGACGCGGTCGTAGCCGGCGGCCAGGTCGGCGTTGGTGCGGGAGCGGACGCCGCCGTCCATGTACCTCCCGCCGTTGACGGGCATCGGCGGGAACAGGCACGGCACCGCGCAGCTCGCGGCGACGGCCGGCACCAGCGGGACGCCGGACGCCGCGGTCCAGAAGGCCGGCTCGCCGGTGGCGGTGTCGACGGCGGTGACGAGCAGGCGGTCGGGGAAGCGGTCGATCGGCAGGCGGCGGGCGAAGGACGCCAGCCACGGCTCGGGCGGCCCGACCTCGGCTTCGAGGGCGATCGCGCCGATCCGGCGGCGCAGCTCCGCGGGTGGCAGTGATGGGTCCTGCAGCAGCTGGAACGCGACGGCGCCGCGGGTCCAGTCGGCGCGGATGCGCGGGTCGCCGGGGCCGAGCGGGGCCTCCATCGCGGCCGCCGCGGCCGGGTCGTGGCCGGCGGCGACGAGGGCGCCGGTGATCGCGCCGGCGGAGGTGCCGACGATCAGGTCCGCGCGGGTGAGGTCGAGGCCTTGCCGGGCGAGGCCGATGAGGAGACCGAGCTGCCAGGCGACGCCGGTGATGCCGCCGGCGCCGAGGACGAGTGCGGTGCGTTCCATGCATCCTGGTTATCACGGCCGGCGCCGGTGTCCGGGGATCGCGGACCGCCGCGCAGGCCGAGGACCAGGCCGGCGGAGACGGCCGCGACGCCGAGCAGCTGGCGCGGGTCGGGCGTGACCCGGTCCACCACGGCGACCGTGAGCAGGGCGAAGACCGGGACCAGGCCGACGAACACGCCGGCGCGTTCGATGCCGAGGTGGGCGACGCCGCTGTACCAGCAGACGAACGCGACCACGGTCAGCACCAGACCCAGGAAGGCCAGGGCGGCGGCCTCGCCGGCGGACGGCAGGCGTGGCACCTCGCCGGTGAAGGGGAGGGCGACGAGAAGGAGCGGGACGGCGAGGGCGGTGCTCCACGCCGACACCCGCACCGGCCCCAGCCGGGGCAGCAGCGGCGCGGCCAGCAGCGAGAACGCCGCCTCGCAGACGAGGACGCCGGTCGCGGCGGCGAGGCCGGGCCCGTCGATGCGGCCGCCGCCCTGCACGAGGACCGCGCCGAGGACCACGACCGCGGCGGCGAGGAGCAGGCGCGGGGCGGGCCGGCGGCGCTCCTGTAGCGGGCCGAGCAGGGCGAGCAGCAGCGGGCTGGCGCCGACGATCGTGCCGATGGCCGCGGGGTCGGCGTGGCGCAGGGCGTACATGAGCAGCACGTTGAAACCGACCAGCCCGGTCGCCGCGACGCCCACCAGGCGCAGCAGCTCGCGGCCCGTGGGCCGCAGCCAGCTGGTGAGGAGGGCGAGCGCGGCCGCGGCGAGGGTGTACCGCAGCGCCTGGCCGGTCAGGACCGGGAAGTCGGCCAACGATCGGCTGACGGTGAACGAGGAGCCCAGGATCGCGCAGGTCAGCACGCAGTAAAAGGTGTGCAGCCGGTTCATGACAGCGAACTTACGATCGCCAGTGGTCCACGCTACAGTGCCACCGAGCCCCGCGTTTGGAGGTCCACTTTGTCGGTCTGGGAGGCGTTGGTCGAGCTTGACCGCACTCGGCCGCGGGTCGGCGACCAGCTCGTCGGTGCGCTCCGCGAGGCGATCACCGGGGGGCGGCTGGCGCCCGGGACGCGGCTGCCGTCGACCAGGGACCTCGCCGCCGACCTCGGTGTCTCGCGGGGCCTTGTCGTCGGGGCATACGAGCAGCTCACGGCCGAGGGGCGCCTGCTGACGCGGCGGGGGTCCGGGACGGTCGTCGCCGCCGTCTCCGCACCGGTGCAGCGCCGTCGCAGCGACCCGCCGGACCGGCCCGTCGCGGTCGCGCCACTGCGCCCGGGCGTGCCCGACCTGGGGATGTTTCCGCGCACGGCGTGGCGGCGGGCATACGAGACGGCCCTGACCAGCGCCCTGGACGCCGACTTCGACTACGGCGACGCGACCGGCGCGCCCCGGCTGCGCCAGGAGCTGTCGGGCTACCTCGGGCGGGTCAGGGCCGCGCTGGTGCCGCCGGAAGGGCTGATCGTCACCGCCGGCGTCACCCAGGGCCTGGCCCTGCTGGCGAAGGCGCTGCTGGCGCAGGACGTGCGGCGGATCGCGCTGGAGGATCCGGGCCCCTCGGCGCTGCGGGAGCACCTGCAGCGGCTCGGGCTCGACGTGGTGCCGGTGCCGGTCGACGACGACGGCCTCGACGTGCGGGCGCTCGCACGCAGCAGGTGCACGGCGGTCGTCGTCACCCCCGCGCACCAGTTCCCGACCGGCGTGGTGCTCGCCCCGCAGCGGCGCACCGACCTGATCGCCTGGGCCCGCCGGGTCGGCGGGCTGATCGTCGAGGACGACTACGACGCCGAGCACCGCTACGACCGCGAGCCCGTCGCCTGCCTGCAGGGGCTCGCGCCGGACCGGGTCGCGCTCGTCGGCTCGGTGAGCAAGGTCCTCGCGCCGGGGCTGCGGCTGGGCTGGCTCGCGCCGCCGCCGGGGCTCCACCAGACGCTGCGCGCGGCGAAGGCGGACGCCGACAACGGCGGGCCGGCGCTGCAGCAGCTCGCGTTCGCCGAGTTCCTCGCCGCCGGCGGCTACGACCGGCACCTGCGCCGGGCCCGGCGGCTGCACCGGGAGCGCCGCGACGCGGTGGTCGCCGCGCTGCGCCGGCACCTGCCGCGGGCCCGCATCGGCGGGATCGCCGCCGGGCTGCACCTGGTCGTGGAGCTGCCGCCGGGCACCGACGACCGGGCCGTGGCGCAGCGCGCGCTCGCGAGCGGGCTCGGGCCCCTCGCCCTGTCGTCGCTGCGGGTCCGCAAGGGACCGCCGGGGCTCGTCCTCGGGTACGCCGCGCACACCCCGCACGAGCTCGCCAGGGCGGTCAGGACCCTCGCCGGTCTCGTCTAGGTTCGTCGTTCGGTTTCTCGGCCAGGCTCGTCGTTTGGTTTCTCGGCCAGGTTCCTCGTTTTGGTTTCTCGGCTAGGTTCGAAGCCATGCCGCATGACTTCGTGCCACTGGCCGAGCACATCGCCGACGCGCTCCTGGAGTCCGACCCCCGGCTCGCGGCGTCGGCCGGCGACCACCGCTTCGACGACCGGCTGCCGGACCTGTCCGCGGAGGCGGTCGCCGGCGACGTCGACATGCTCCGCGACGCCTCCGCCGCGCTGACCCAGGTCGACCTCGACCTGCTGGACCCGCAGGAGCAGGTCGACCACGCGGTGCTCCTGGCGCGGGTCGAGCGGATGCTGTTCGAGCGGACCGAGATCCGCGAGCACGAGTGGAACCCGCTCGCCCACAACCCGGCGACGCTGCTGAACGCGCTGATCGCCCGGCCGTTCGCACCGGCGGAGGAGCGGCTGGTCTCGATCGCGGCGCGGCTGTCGGCGATCCCCGACGCGCTCGCGACCGCCCGGGACACGCTCACCGACATGCCACGGGTCCACGTGGAGACCGCGGCGGGGCAGTTCCAGGGCACCGCGGCACTGGTACGGGACGAGCTCGGCGACCTGCTGAAGGAGGCGCCCGGGCTGGCCGACGTGGTCCGCCCGTTGCAGGAGCGCGCCGCGGCCGAGCTCGACGGGTTCGCCGCCTGGCTGCGCGAGCGGATCGACACCGCCGACCGGGACCCGCGGCTCGGCCGGCGGCTGTGGGAGGCCCGGCTGTGGCACACCCTGGACACCGAGCTCGGCGCCGCGACGGTCCTGCGGCGCGCCGAGGACAACCTCGCGGAGGTGACCGCCCAGCTGCGGGCGGCGGCCGCCGAGCTGACCGGCGGGCCGGAGTCCGACGAGACGGTCCGCGCCGCGTTCGCGCAGGCCGCCGCCGACGTGCCGGACAACGACACGATCGTGGACCTGGCGAAGGTCGCCCTCGCGGAGGCCACCGCGTTCGTCCGGGAGCACGACCTCGTCACCCTCATCGACGACCCGCTGGTCATCATGGAGATGCCGGAGTTCGCCCGGGGGTTCGCCGTCGCGTACTGCGATCCGCCCGGCCTGCTGGAGTCCGCCGAGCTGCCGACGTTCTACTGCATCTCACCCACCCCGTCGGACTGGAGCGCGGAGCGGGTCGCGTCGTTCTACCGCGAGTACAACAGCCACATGCTGCGCGACCTCACGGTCCACGAGGCGACCCCCGGCCACTTCCTGCAGCTCGCGCACGCCCGACGCTTCCGGGGCCGCACGCGGGCCCGGGTGATCGGCTGGAGCGGGCCGTTCGTCGAGGGTTGGGCGGTGTACGCGGAGCAGCTGCTGGCCGAGCGCGGGTTCGGTGGCCTGCCGGTGCGGCTGCAGCAGCTCAAGATGCAGCTGCGGATGAGCATCAACGCCATCATCGACCAGCGGATCCACTGCGACGGGATGACCGAGCAGGAGGCGATGGAGCTCATGATGGGCCCCGGCTTCCAGGAGGAGGGCGAGGCGGCCGGGAAGTGGCGCCGGGCGCTGCTGTCCTCGACGCAGCTGTCGACGTACTTCGTGGGCTACACCGAGGTCCGCGAGATCGCCGATGAACGACCGGTGAACGTCACGCTGCGCGACTGGCACGACCAGATGCTCGCGCACGGCTCACCCCCGCCCCGTCACCTGCGAACGCTGCTCAACATCTAGGTCCAGGTCGGCAAGATCGGTGCAACCGATAGGCTCAGGGTGCCGCACCGTGGCGGCCGACCAATCTTTGTCTGCAAGGAGTGACAGTGGCCACGATTGAAGCAATCGGCGCGCGGGAGATCCTCGACTCGCGGGGCAACCCGACCGTCGAGGTCGAGGTCGTCCTCGACGACGGCACCCTGGCCCGCGCGGCTGTCCCGTCCGGCGCTTCGACCGGCGCCTTCGAGGCCAACGAGTTGCGCGACGGCGACTCGAAGCGTTACCTCGGCAAGGGCGTCGAGAAGGCCGTCGAGAACGTGAACGAGCGCATCGCCGAGGCCGTCCGCGGCTTCGACGCCACCGAGCAGCGCCTCGTCGACCAGGCCATGCTCGACCTCGACGGCACGCCGGAGAAGTCCAACCTCGGCGCCAACGCGATCCTGGGCGTGTCCCTCGCGGTCGCCAAGGCCGCCGCCGACTCGGCCGGTCTCAGCCTGTTCAAGTACCTCGGCGGCCCCAACGCGCACCTGCTGCCGGTGCCGATGCTCAACATCCTCAACGGTGGCTCCCACGCCGACTCCAACGTCGACGTCCAGGAGTTCATGATCGCCCCGATCGGCGCGCCGACCTTCCGCGAGGCGCTGCGCACCGGTGCCGAGGTCTACCACTCGCTCAAGTCGGTCCTGAAGAAGAAGGGCCTGTCGACCGGCCTCGGCGACGAGGGCGGCTTCGCGCCCAACCTGCCGACCAACGCCGCCGCGCTCGACCTGATCGCCGAGGCCGTGGAGAAGGCCGGCTTCTCGCTGGGCAGCGACATCGTCCTCGCCCTCGACGTGGCCGCCACCGAGTTCTACAAGGAGGGCGCGTACACCTTCGAGGGTGGCGGCAAGTCCTCCGACGAGATGATCGCCTACTACACCCAGCTCGTCGACGCCTACCCGATCGTGTCCATCGAGGACCCGCTGTCGGAGGAGGACTGGGACGGCTGGAAGGCGATGACCGACGCGCTCGGCGGCCGCATCCAGATCGTCGGCGACGACCTCTTCGTCACCAACCCGCAGCGCATCGCCCGCGGCATCGCCACCGACACCGCCAACGCGGTGCTCGTCAAGGTCAACCAGATCGGCTCGCTCACCGAGACGCTCGACGCCGTCGACCTGGCGCACCGCGCCGGCTTCCGCACGATGATGAGCCACCGCTCCGGCGAGACCGAGGACACCACGATCGCCGACCTCGCGGTCGCGGTCGGCAGCGGCCAGATCAAGACCGGCGCCCCGGCCCGGTCCGAGCGGGTCGCCAAGTACAACCAGCTCCTGCGCATCGAGGACGAGCTCGACGACGCGGCGCGCTACGCCGGTCGGGGCGCGTTCCCGCGGTACCGTTAGTCCGGTTTCACGCCCGCGGCTCTCTCCTGGGGAGCCGCGGGCGCTTCTCCGGGGGTGGTGGCACAGCCCCCGGCGGCGAACCTAGGGGGAGGGCATGCAGCAGCGCACCAGGCCGGGCGGGCGCGGCACGCCCACCAGGGCCTCGGGTCCTCGGGGCGCTGCCGGGCGGGCCGGAGCGGGCCGGGCACCGGCCAGGCCGACCGTGGCCCGCAGGTCCGTGTCGTCCGGCGGCGCCGCGATGCGCACCCGGGCGCCGCAGCCCAAGCGCTTCACCAGCCGAGCCGTGGTCCTCGGCCTCCTCCTGAGCGTCCTCCTGCTCGCCTACGCCTACCCGGTCCGGGTCTACCTGGCCCAGCAGGCGGAGATCTCCGCCCTGGAGCAGAGCCAGGAGCGCCAGACCGTCAAGATCGCCGAGATGGCGGAGCGGGCGGCGAAGTGGAATGACAACGAGTATGTGATCAGCCAGGCCCGCCAGCGGCTCAACATGGTGCTGCCGGGCGAGAAGTCGATCGTCGTGATCGACCCGGCGCGCGGCCAGCAGACCGACCCGGCCGCGATCCCCGGCGCGGAGAAGTCTTCCCGGCCCTGGTACGGCAAACTGTGGTCGAGCGTCGAGGCGGCGGACTGAGGATGACAACGGAATTCGAGCCGACGGCCCCCGGGTCGGCGGCCCCTTCGCCTGGGGTGCCTTCGCCTGGGGTGCCTTCGCCTGCGGCGCCTTCGCCTGCGGCGCCTTCCGGTCTTGAGGAGCCGGCCGCCGAGGCGGCTCCCGCTGCCGGCTCGGGTGCTGAGCCGCCTGCCGGGTCGGCTGTCGGGCCGGGTGCTGAGCCAGCTGCCGGGCCGGGTGCCGGGTCGGCTCCCGCTTCCGCTTCCGCGACGGAGTTCGAGCCGGCCACCGAGGAGGATCTCGCGGTGGTGGCCGCCCAGCTCGGCCGCACCCCGCGCGGCACCCGCGCGGTCGCCCACCGCTGCCCCTGCGGCCTGCCCGACGTGGTCGAGACGACCCCGAGGCTGCCCGACGGCACCCCGTTCCCGACCCTGTTCTACCTGACCTGCCCGCGCGCCGTGCACGAGTGCAGCCGCCTGGAGTCGTCCGGCCTGATGCGCGAGATGGGCGCCCGCCTCGCCGAGGACCCTGAGCTGCGCAAGGCGTACGAAGCCGCCCACGAGGACTACCTCCGCCGCCGCGAACAGGTCGGCCACGTCGACGAGATCGCCGGCGTCTCCGCCGGCGGCATGCCGACCCGCGTGAAGTGCCTGCACGTCCACCTGGGCCACGCCCTCGCGGTCGGCCCGGGCGTCAACCCGTTCGGCGACGAGACCCTCGCCCTCGCCGCGGAGTGGTGGGCCGCCGGCCCCTGCGTCCCCCCACCCGCCTGACCCCGCCGCGCCCCCGGGACGCCCGTCCACCGTCGGTGAACCGCCCGAAGATCCAAGTCGCGAAACGGCCGCCCGAACAGCCACCACGCGACTTCGATCACTACGCCGGCCACGTCGGCCACCCGGCCACGTCGGCCACCCGGCCACGTCGGCCACCCGGACTCGCGGCACCCGGGCTCACGGCGGACGCTGACCCCGGCCACGACGGCGGCCGGCCACCGGATGCGGCGCGCACGCGCCGCTTGCCCTGCCACGCGCCTCAGCGCGGGCAGTGCGCCGCGGAGCGGCGCATTGGGGTGCGGGTGAGAATCCCCGCCGGGCCCCGCCGCGACAGCGGTGGGGGGAATTACAGCTCAGATGCGGGTGACGACGGAGCGGAGGATCTCCCAGCCTTCGAGGTCGTCGGCGGTGCCGGTGTGGGGGCGGCGGAAGCGGCGCACCTCGACGGCGATGTCGGTCAGGGCCCAGCGCAGCTGGTACAGCATGATGGTCGAGGGGCGGGGCAGGACGCCGGTGGCCGCCGCGTAGGCCGAGAAGATCGAGCCGTCGCCGGGCTCGATGAGCCACAGGTCGCGCTCGGGCGGGGAGATCAGGACGGTGTCCCAGTCGATGAGGCGCCAGCCGGTCGGGGTGAGCATGGTGTTGCCCGAGTGGGGCTCGCCGTGGGTGAGGACCGCGCGGACCGGCTCGCCGTGGCTGTCCAGGACCAGCTCGTCGTAGCGGGCGAGCAGGCCGGCCAGGGCCTCCCGGTGGCCGGCGAGGAGCTCCGCGGCCAGGCGGGCGTAGGGGCCGCAGTCGGGGCCCGGGGCCTTCAGCGCCGCCTCGATCTCGGCGCGGCCGGGGACGGCGAAGTCGTCGACGCGGGCGTGGCGGTGGACGATCGCGGGCGCGGTGTGCAGCTGGATGATCATGTCGAGGGTGGCTTGGCGGTGCTCGGGGCCGCGGAAGGCGTTCCAGTCGAAGCTCTGCCCGTCGACGAACGGAAACAGCGCGACGGCGAAGCGCCCCAGCAGGAACAGCGGCTCGCCGCGGCGGGTCGGCACGGGGGCGACGGCGAAGGTGCGGCCGGTGGCGTGCAGGTCGACGGCGACGCTCAGCGACGCGGTGAGGCGGGCCACGTCGGCGTCCTGATCGACGGTGACGAACCAGCGGTTGCCGCCGTCGTCGGCGACCTCCCAGTGGTGGCTGCCGAAGCCGACCGCCCGGTAGCCCAGCGACGCGACGGAAAGGCCCCACTCGCGGAGAAGGGCCTCCTTGAGCGCGTCTTCGGGAAGACCAGCGGGCGGCGTCAGCACGGTTCTGCACGTTACGGCAGCCCCGGCGCCTTCGCCGCCCGACGACTACAGAGTAGGACAGGAACGGTTACTTACCAGCGACCGGCGGCGCGGTGCCCTCGACGATCTGGGCGCCCTTCGGGGCGAGGAACGCCTGCGCGTCGACCTTGTCGCTGTACTTGCTGAGCTCGACGCCGATGGCCTTGTCGTCGGTGCCCACGCCCTTGAACCGGGTGAGCAGGCCGCTCTCGGCGACGCAGACGTGAAACTCCTTGGCCGTGACGTCGTTCGGGCCCGCGTTGGCGTCCTGCGGGATGCCGGTGACGTCGAGGCAGTCGCTCTTCTGGCCGGCGATGGTCGCGGTGTTCTCGGCGATCTTGACACCCGGTACAAGAGCCGCCGCCGTCATCAGGCCGAGCGCCATCTCCGTGTTGATGAAGCCACCGCCCGCGACGGCGGAGAGGTAGGCGGCCTGGTCGGCGGAGGACAGCTGGCCCGTCTGCACGGCGCTCTTCTGGCAGACGACCTTCTGGCCGCTCTTGCCGGTGCAGACCAGCAGTGCGTCCTCGGTGAGGATGAAGCGGCCGTCCTTGCCGATGTACGCGGCCTTCGGCGGCTGCTGCACCACGGTCGTCGGGGTGCCGTCGTCGGTCTTGTACTCGGCGGTGAAGGTCAGGCTCCCGGACTTGCCCATCCGGTCGGCGAGGTCGGTGATCGCGGAGACGTTGTCGACGGTCTGCTTGACCTGGTTGATGAGACCGCAGCCGAGCGCGCCGGCGCCGAGCGCGGTCGCGAGCACGACGGTCAGGATTCGGGTACCGGCACGATGCATGCCGCCCAATGTGGGGCCGGTCACCGGGTCTTTCAACGAACTGTCAGCAGGGCGACCCGTTGACGGTGCAGCTGACCGGGTCGGCCGCGGCGCCCTTCGCCTCGAACCCCATCCGGATCGACCCGCCCGGCTCCAGGTACGTGTTCCACGACTGGGAGCGCAGCGTCAGCCGGTCGGCCTTGTGCTCGGCCGCGGCGCCCCAGGTGGACGTCGTCTCCACGTGCGGCGGCAGCTGCAGCTGCACGACCCAGCCCTGCAGCGGCTGGCTGCCGATGTTGGTGACCGTCACCTCGGCGTTGAAGCCGTCCTTCCACTTGCTGCGCACGGCGTAGCCGGCCTTCACGCCGCCCTTCGCGACAGGTTTGCCGGCCGAGGCGCTCGGCGTCACGAGCTGGGTCCGCTCCACGGTCACCACCTTCGCGGCGGGTTCCTGCGTCAGGTACAAGACGGTCATGGTGCCCGCGGCCACGGTCGCCACCGCGGCGGTGACGACAAGCACGCGCTCACGTGTCATATGCCACATCCGCGCGCCACTACCCTGACCGTCATGGAGGTAACCGTCCGGCGGGCCCGGACCGCAGACGTGCGGGGCATCCGGCGGCTGGTCGCCATGTACGTGGCGGACCGGCGGCTGCTGTCGAAGCCGATGGTGGCGCTGTACGAGGCCGTGCAGGAGTTCTGGGTCGCCGAGCGCGACGGGGTGATCGTCGGCTGCGGCGCGCTGCACGTCATGTGGGAGGACCTGGCCGAGGTGCGCACCGTCGCGGTCGATCCGACCACGCGCGGGCACAAGATCGGGCACAGGATCGTGTCGGAGCTGCTCACCGCGGCCCGCGAGATCGGCGTCCGGCGGGTGTTCGTGCTCACGTTCGAGACCCGGTTCTTCGGCTCGTTCGGCTTCGTGCCGATCGACGGCACGCCGGTCACCCATCAGGTCTACGAGGAGCTGCTGCGTTCGTACGACGAGGGCGTCGCGGAGTTCCTCGACCTGGAGCGGGTCAAGCCCAACACCCTCGGCAACCACCGGATGCTGCTGCATCTGTAGCTTGATCGTATGACTCGCGTCGCGGCCATCGACTGTGGAACGAACTCCGTCCGCCTGCTGATCGCCGATGCCCAGCCCGACGGGTCGCTCGTCGACGTCACCCGGCAGATGCGCATCGTGCGGCTGGGCGAGGGCGTCGACCGGACGGGGCGGCTGGCGGAGGCGGCGATCGAGCGCACCCGCGTCGCCCTGGTCCACTACGCGGCCGAGATCGCCGCGGCCGGGGTGGACCGCGCCCGGATGGTCGCCACCAGCGCGAGCCGGGACGCGTCCAACGCCGACGACTTCCGGGCCATGGTCACCGCCACCCTCGGCTTCGCCCCGGAGGTCGTCAGCGGCGACGAGGAGGCCCGCCTCACGTTCGCCGGCGCGGTCCAGGGGCTGGGGGCCGAGCCGCCGTTCCTGGTCTTCGACATCGGCGGCGGCTCGACCGAGTTCGTGGTGGGCTCCGCCGGCGGCGTCGACGCCGCGATCAGCGTCGACATCGGCTGCGTCCGGCTCACCGAGCGCCACCTGCACGACCACCCGCCGACGGCGGCGCAGGTCGCGGCGGCCGAGAAGGACATCACCGGCGCGGTCGACCGGGCCCTCGCGGCGGTCGACGCCGGCCGGGCCCGCACGTTCGTGGGGCTGGCCGGGTCGGTGACCACCGTCACCGCCCTGGCGCTGGGGCTGACCGAATACGTGCCGGAGCACATCCACCGGGCCCGGGTCTCCACCGCCGACGTGGCGAAGGTGACCGCGGACCTGCTCGCCGCCACGCCGGAGCAGCGGCTCGCCAACGCCGTCATGCACCCGGGGCGCGCCGACGTGATCGGTGCCGGCGCGCTGATCCTGCGGATCATCCTGGAGCGCTCCGGTGCGGACGCCGTCATCGCCTCCGAATCCGACATCCTGGACGGCGTCGCGATGTCGTGTTTACGTCAGAGGTGACCGGCCCGGCTCAGCCGGTGCGGCGCACCTCGGCGCGGGACTGCTCGCGCGGGTCGGCGTCGTCGCGGGACCACCACCAGCCGTAGGTCAGGACGCCCTCGGCCGGCATCGTCATGATGATCTTCGCGGGCATAGGCCCCTCGTACGCGTTGAACACCCCGGGCTCGTGCTCCACAAACCGGGTCACACCGGGCAGTTCCAGGCACGTGACGTGGAGTTCGAGCCGCCCGGCCTCACTCGCCGTGAGGATGGTGTGCTCAACGTGTTGCAGGCCCTTGCTGTCACTGACCGCCTCGTAGTCGAGGGTGATCGCGTTGCCGCGCACCACCGACGTCACCTTGATGCGGGCGACGAACGGCCCGGACTCCAGCCCGTCGCCGCGCCCGCGGTAGACACCGGGCGCTGAGGCGAGGCGTTTCAACAGATCGGTCACGGCGCACACCGTAATACGTGCGCGCACCTGACTGTATGCATCTCGCACCTGCGGTTATCGTGGGCCGTCACCCCCCGGGCTCAAGGAGCACGTTAGGGTGATATTTGCGGCATATCCGGAAGGAAGCACATGTCTGATCAGTACCCGCCGCCCGGCGGCTATCCGCCGCCCCCCGGTGGCGGTGATCCATACGGGCAGCAGCCACCACAGTACGGCCAGCAGCCGCAGTACGGGCAACAGCCGCAGTACGGGCAGCAGCCCCAGTTCGGCGCCCCGCAGTACGGGGAGCAGCCGCAGTACGGTGGCGCCCCGCAGTACGGCGACCAGCCTCCCTTCGGCGCGCCGCCCGGCCCGCCCTTCGGCGCCCCGCCGCCTCCGCCCCGCCGGGGCAAGGCCGGCAAGGTCATCCTGATCATCGTCGCGGTCCTCGCCGTGCTGTGCGTCGGGTGTGGCGGCGCGATCTGGTACTTCGCCAAGGACAGCTCGACCAACGCCAAGGTCGGCGACTGCCTCGCGGGTGACGAGATCACCGGCTCGAGCACCAAAGAGGTCGACCTCAACATCGTCAAGTGCACCGACGCCAAGGCGAAGTACAAGGTCATCGGCATCGTCGACAAGGTGGCGCGGGCAGACGCGCTGAAGCAGAAGACCACCGTCTGTGACGCGTACATCGAGCAGGGCGCGGAGTCCGTGCTCTGGCAGGGCACCGACCCGGCCAAGGGGCAGGCGCTCTGCCTGGGTCCCGCCAAGTAGTTCCCCCGAACCACGTCCTGACGGGCGGTCCGCGACACGCGGGCCGCCCGTCGGCGCTTGTGCACTTGATAGTACTGCGCATTGCGTACTACTCTGCTTCCCGTGGACACCACCCAGCTGCTCAAAGGGGTCCTCGACCTGGCCGTGCTCGCCGTCCTGCGGGACGAGGACGGGTATGGCTACGACATCCTGCGCCGCCTGCGGTCGGCCGGGCTCGACGAGGTCGGCGACGCCTCCGTGTATGGCACCCTGCGCCGGCTCTTCCAGGCCGGGATGCTCACCACCTACGTGGTCCCCAGCGAGTCGGGGCCGCACCGCAAGTACTACGCGCTGAACGCCGCCGGCCGGACCCAGCTCGGCGCCTCGGGCAAGGTGTGGCGGGGCTTCGCCACGACCATGGACCAGTTGATCGGGGAGACGTCGTGACCGAGGCAGCCACGATCGAGATCGACTACTACTACGAGCGGGTGGCCGCGGCCCTCGCCGACCTGCCCGCGGAGACCCGCGACGAGCTGCTCGAGGACCTGCCGGCGCACTTCGCCGAGGTGCTCGAGGAGCAGGGCGGCCCGCTCGTCGACCGGCTCGGCCCGCCGGCGACCTACGCCGCCGAGTTGCGCGCCGCCGCCGGTCTCGAGGCCGCCGCGGGAGCGGAGGCCGGCCGGGCGCCGGTCGTCGTCTACTACGAGCGGTTCGTCGCCGCCCTGCCGGACCTCGACCGGCGCGCCGGCCGGGTCATCGGCTACCCGCGGGCGACAGAGTTCCTGCGGCTGCTGCGCCCGGCCTGGTGGATCGCCCGCGCGGTCGGGATCGTGGTGCTGATCTTCGCCATGGACGTGGTGCCCGCCGACCGCTTCGACGACCCGATCGGCTGGCTGCTGCTGGCGGTCGCGATCGTCGTGTCGATCCGCGTCGGCGCGACGGGCGTGCCCCGGGCGCCCCGCTGGATCCGGTTCGCCGGGACCGCCGTCGCCGTCGTCGGCGTGCTGTTCGTGATCGCGAACGCGCCGAGCCTGCTGCGGGGGTATGGCAGCAGCCAGGACTACTACCCGACCAGCGGCGGCCGCTTCGACAGCGTGACCAACGTCTTCCCGGTCGACGAGCAGGGCCGCTCGTTGCAGCACATCACCCTGTACGACCAGAACGGCCAGCCGATCCAGGTCGGCGACTACTGGCGCTGCACCACCGGCGACGAGTCCAAGCCGGTGAGCTACCCGCTGTGCCTCGGCACGCCCCGCCCCGGCGAGTCCGAGACGCCGTCGCCGTCCGTGTCACCGTCGCCTTCCGCACCTTCCTCCGCATCCCCCGCCGCGTCCGGATCGGCGTCGGCGTCCGCGTCCCCATCGGCGTCGCTCAGCCCGAGCCCGTCCCGCTAGTTTTGAGGCGTGCCCGACGACCTCGACCTCCTCGACGCCGAGATCTGCGACTGCCGGCTGTGCCCCCGGCTGGTCGAGTGGCGGGAGCAGGTCGCGGCGACGAAACGGGCCGCGTTCCGGGACCAGGAGTACTGGGGCCGTCCCGTCCCCGGCTTCGGCGCCCACGACGCCACGCTCGCCATCCTCGGCCTGGCACCCGCCGCACACGGGGGGAACCGGACCGGTCGCATCTTCACCGGCGACCGGTCCGGTGACGTGCTGTTCGCCGCCATGCACCGGGCCGGCCTCGCCAACCAGCCCACCAGCGTCAGCAGTGACGACGGCCTGTCACTGGAGCGCACAAGGATCTTCGCCGCGGTGCGGTGCGCCCCGCCGGACAACAAGCCGACCCCCGCGGAGCGCGACACCTGCGCGCCCTACCTGCACCGCGAGCTCGCCCTCATCCGCCCGACCCTGCGGGTCGTGGTCGCGCTCGGCGGATTCGCCTGGGCCGCCTTCTGGCCCGCGCTGCGCGCCGTCTACGGTGTAGCACCGGCACGAAAGGTACCGTTCGGCCACGGCACCCTGTGGCAGGCCGACGGCGCCCCCGCGTTGCTCGGTTGTTACCACGTGAGCCAGCAGAACACCTTTACCGGCAGGCTCACGCCAGGAATGCTGGACGAGGTTTTCACCCGTGCGAAGGCACTCGCCGGGATCGGATGACGCTGACCGACGGGATGTCATGGACCGCACCTTCAACCGCTGGTTGCCGGTGCTCGCCGTCGTCGCCGTGCTCGGCATCGCCGCCGCGGCCGCGTCCACCTCGTCGCCCGAGATCAGCAAGGTGCCCGTGCCGGAGCTGCTCGCGACGCCGCCCGCGGTGTCCTCGACGCCGGACGTCATGAACTCGGGCGGGCCGCTGGCCTCGGCCGCGCCGGAGGAAGCCCCGTTCACGCTGCCCGACTGGGTGACGTACACCGCCGGCATCCTGTGCCTGCTCGTCGTCGCGGTGCTCGTCGGCTGGCTCGCCTGGTCGCTGCTGCGCAACGCTGGCCCGAAGCGCAAGGCCCGGCTCTTCGTCGAGCCGAAGCAGCCGACCCCGATGACCGACGGCGGCGCCGAGGTGATCGCCGCGGTCGACGCCGGCATCGTCGAGCTCTCCGACACCGACACCGACCCGCGCCGCGCGGTCATCGCCTGCTGGGTCCGCCTGGAGCGGGCCGCCGCGGCCGCCGGCACCCCCCGCGAGACCGGCGACAGCCCCACCGACCTGGTCACCCGGCTCCTCGCCGGCCACCAGGTCAGCCGGCCGACCCTCGAAGGGCTCGCCTTCGTCTACCGCGAGGCGCGCTACGCGACCCGCCCCGTCGACGAGCGGTCCCGCCAGGGCGCGATCGAGGCGCTGCGGCAGCTGCGCTCGGAGCTGTCGCTGCAGGGAGGTGCCGCCCGTGGCGCGTAACCCCGACGAGATGGTCAGCCTCGAGGAGCTCTTCGACGCCGGCCGCACCGCCGTCGCCGCCGACCCGCGGCCGGTGCGCCGCCCGTCCCGGCCCTACGACACCCGCTGGTGGATCCGGCGGCTGTTCATCGCGTTCGCGCTCACCACCGTCGGCTGGGGGCTGCTGTACGTGGTGGGCCTGACCGTGTCGTACCCACTCGTCTTCCTCGGCATCCTGGCGGTCGGCATCATCCAGGAGGCGTTGCGGCAGGTCCACGCCGACGAGCTGCCGGTCACCGTCACCGGCCGCGGCCTCACCCCGGTCCGCCCGCCGACCCTGGCCAAGAAGAAGGCCCTGGCCAGGACGCGGCGCACCGGCGAGGTCCTCGACGGCGTCCCCGTCCTCGACGGCCTGCGCCTGGCCGTCGGCCGGTGGGAGGACCGCCTCGTCTGGGGCGAGCGCGACGCGAAACGCTTCGCCGCGCTCGTCGTGCCCCGCATCTCCGACCTGGTCGACACCAGGCTGCGGCAGAAGCACGGGATCACCCTGGCGGGGTCGCCGAGACAGGCAAGGGCACTGCTGGGGGAGGAGCTGTGGACGCTGCTGCACCAGCCGCCGTCGCGCGTGCCGAGCCCAGGAGACGTAGCATCGATCGTCGCGAAGGTGGAGGGGCTATGAAGACGCTCGCACCGGCCGAGGTTGGCCGGATCGCCAAGGTGGTCCTCGACCAGGTCGGCACGGTGGTCGTCGGCAAGCGCGACTCCCTGGAGCTGGTGCTGGCCGGGATCCTCGCCGGCGGGCACGTGCTGCTGGAGGACCTGCCGGGCCTCGCGAAGACGCTGACCGCGCGCTCGTTCGCGCAGGCGCTCGGCATCAGCTTCCGGCGGCTGCAGTTCACCCCCGACCTGCTGCCCGCCGACGTCACCGGCTCGTTCCTCTACGACCAGCGCTCGCACGAGTTCACCTTCCGCGCCGGCCCGGTCTTCACGAACCTGCTGCTCGCCGACGAGATCAACCGCACCCCGCCGAAGACGCAGTCGGCGCTGCTGGAGGCGATGCAGGAGCGGCAGGTGTCGGTCGAGGGCGCCACGTACCGGCTGGACCCGCCGTTCCACGTCCTCGCCACCGCCAACCCGATCGAGTACGAGGGCACCTACCCGCTCCCCGAGGCGCAGCTGGACCGGTTCCTGCTGCGGGTGTCGTTCGGCTACCCGGAGGCCGACGAGGAGTGGGAGGTCCTGCGCCGCAGGATGTCCCGCCGGCAGGAGGACGCGATCCTCGAGCCGGTCGTCGACTCCGAGACCCTCCTCGCCATGCAGGGCGCGCTGGAGGACGTCAGCGTCGAGGACTCGATCGGGCGGTACATCGTCGCCCTCGCCGCGGCGACCCGCTCCCACCCGCAGGTCCTCGTCGGCGCCTCGCCCCGCGGCTCGCTCGCGCTGCTGCTGCTCGCCCGGGCCGCCGCCGCGCTCAGCGGCCGCGACTACGTCATCCCCGAGGACGTCAAGGCCGTCGCCGTGCCCGCCCTCGCCCACCGCATCACGCTCCTGCCGGAGATGTGGCTCAAGCGCATCGACCCCCGGGCCGTCGTGGGCGAGGTGCTCGCGCAGACCCCGGCACCCGCCAGCGGCGCGCTGCCCACGTACGGCGGAAGGCGTGGCTGAGCGGCGCCCCTCGCCGGGCGTGCGGTCCCATGCGCGGGCCTTCGAACCGACCCGCGCGCTCGGCCGGGCGGTCTTCGTCGCCGGCGTGCTCGTCTTCGTCGCCGTCCTCATCGGCCGCTTCGACCTGGTCCTGCTCGCCACGCCGTTCGCCCTCGGCACCGCCCTGTCGCTGCTGCGCCGGCCCGGCCGCGCGCCGACCCTCGAAGTCACCGCCGCCGAGCCGTTCGTCGTCGAGGGCGCCGACCTCGACGTGAGCGTGGGCGTCGGCAACCCCAACCCGGGCGGCTTCGACCTCGTCGTGGTCCGCATCGCCGTGCCCCGCTGGATCCGCCTGGAGCACAGCGACCGCCCCTACGCCGTCGGCGTCGACCCCGGCACGATCGCCTCCGTCGACCTGCACGGCCGGGTCCTGCGCTGGGGCCGCCACCCGCTCGGCCCCATCGACGCGCACGGCTTCGCCGCCGACGGCCTGCTCATCAGCCGCGCCGTGCAGGCCCCCGCGCTGCCGATCAAGGCGTACCCGGCGATCGAGCACTTCGACGCCGCCGAGGCCATGCCCCGCGCCGCCGGCCACGTCGGCGGCCACCGCTCCCGCCGCCCCGGCGAAGGCGGCGAGCTCGCCGGCGTCCGCCGCTTCGGCTCCGGCGACCGGCTGCGCCGCATCGACTGGCGCGTCTCCCTGCGTACGCGGGAGCTGCACGTCGTCAGTACCCTCTCCGACCGCGACGCCGAGGTCGTCGTCCTGCTCGACGCCCTGCACGAGGCCGGCCGCTCCGGCGGCATCGACGGCCGCGCGTCCGTCCTGGACACCACCGTCCGCGCCGCCGCCGGCATCGCCGAGCACTACCTGCGCCGCGGCGACCGGGTGGCGCTGCTGCAGTACGGCGGCCAGATCCGCCAGCTGCGCCCCGCCAGCGGCCGCAGGCACTACATGACGACCCTCGAGTGGCTGCTCGACATCTCCCCCGCACAGGTCGCCGACGAGCCGCCACCCTCGGTCTTCGGCCCGCACATGGTGCAGCACAACGCGCTGGTCATGGTCCTCACCCCGCTCCTGGACCCCCGCTCCGCATCGATGCTCGCCAACCTGGCCCGCGCCGGCCGCTTCGTCGTCGCCGTCGACACCCTCACCGAGCCCTCCGCCGCCCTGCGCGGCACCGGCCCGTGGGGCGCGGTCGCCCACCGCCTCTGGCTCCTCGAACGCGACAGCGTCATCGGCCAGCTCCGCGAGCACGGCGTCCCCGTCGTCCCCTGGGGCGGCGCCGGCAGCCTCGACGAGGTCCTGCGCGGCGTGGCCCGCGTCGCCCTCTCCCGGACGGTCACCAAATGATCGAGGAGCTGCAGGACGCCCTGCTCACCCGCCTGGGCCGCCTCAAGGACATGCTCGAGCGCGCCGCCGCCGGCCCCCTGCTCGTCCGCTTCGCGGTCTTCCTGCTCACCCTGGTCGCGGCCCTGGTCGCCTTCCCGGCCGAGGTGATCCTCCGCCCTCTCGCCTTGCTGATGGCCGCTGTACTGGCCGCGCTGCCCGCCCTCTTCCCCCGCACCCGTCTGGTCGGACTGGCCATCCTGCTGTGCGCCTTCGGCTGGCTCCTGAACACGTACACCTACGGCCAGAGGATCACCATCCCGCGCCTGATCGCCCTGGCGACCCTCCTCTACCTCACCCACTCCCTGTCCGCCCTGGCCGCCGCCCTGCCCTACGACGCCATCGTCTCCCCGGGCATCATCGTCGCCTGGCTCCTGCGCGCCACCGCCATCGTGAGCGCCAGCGCCATCGTCAGCGTCATGCTCCTGGCCGTGGTGAAGGCCGTCATCGGCCCGGTCTTCCTGCTCGCCTCATTGGTAGGTGTCCTGGCCGCCGCCGCTCTGGCCTGGTTGATCACCCGCAAAGCGCCGTAACGCTGCAGCTTCCCCGCTCATCAATGTCCAGGCGATGGTGTCATGTCGTCGGCCGGCATGGCGGCTTGTGATTGTTGTTCCATTGATGTTGTGCGATCAACCCCAAAATGGTCTCTGAATTGCCGGCAGATCGCGCAACGTCTACGGACAAAATCACTGATCTGGAATTGATTTAACGTCCGTTGGTGTCGTGGGCGAACCGTGGCTGCCCGTGCGGCCAGATCCGCCCTGGATCACGGGCGGCGGACGCAGCGCCAGCACCCAGACCGGGCGACGGTCCCGTCGCCGGACTCGACCGCATGATCCAAGGACAAACCCTGGCCGCGCCCATACGGCCAGATCCGTCCTTGGATCAAGCCGGGGCACTCGCGACGGCGGCCGCGGGATGCGGCGCGTATGCGCCGCTTGTTCTGCCTCGCGCCTCGGCGCGGGCAGTGCGTCGCGGAGCGGCGCATTGGGGTGCGGGTGAGAATCCCCGCCGGGCCCCGCCGCGGCAGCGGTGGGGGGATTTACAGTGACTGCGGTTACAGCTTGCGTAATGGTCGTTACATGTCTGTGGCCTGACTGAAGATGAGGGGTGTTCGCGGCTAGCGTTGCTGGTGTGGCTGCTAAGCGAATCCTTATCGTCGGTGCGGGGCACGTCGGGCTCTACGCCGCTCTTCGTCTGTCCAAGAAGCTGGGCCGGCACGAGGCCGAGGTGACGGTTGTCGATCCGCAGCCGCACATGACCTACCAGCCGTTCCTGCCGGAGTCGGCGGCCGGCAACATCTCACCGCGGCACTCGGTCGTGCCGCTGCGGCGCGAGCTGAAGCGCTGCCACGTGCTCGCCGGTGAGGTCACCCGGATCGAGCACGCCCGGAAGGTGGCCATCGTCCAGCCGATCGTGGGGCCGCCTCGTGAGGTGCCGTATGACCACATCGTCGTCGCGCCGGGGTCGGTGTCGCGGACGCTGCCGATCCCGGGGCTGCGCGAGCACGCGGTCGGCTTCAAGACGATCGGTGAGGCCATCTTCCTGCGCAACAGCGTGCTGGACCGGCTCGACGTCGCCGCGACCACGAGCGACCAGGCGACCCGGCGCCGGGCGCTGACGTTCGTGTTCGTCGGCGGCGGGTATGCGGGCATCGAGGCCCTCGCCGAGATGGAGGACATGGTCCGGGGCGCGCTGCGGTACTACCCGGAGATCCCCCAGGAAGACGTGCGGTTCGTGCTCGTCGAGGCGGCCCAGCGGATCCTGCCCGAGGTCGGGCCGGAGATGGGCGCCTACACGGTGGTGCAGCTCACCCGGCGCGCGATCGACATCCGGCTCGGCACGCGGCTCGAGTCGTGCGTCGACGGGATCGTGAAGCTGTCCGACGGCGACGAGTTCCCGGCGGACACGATCGTGTGGACGGCGGGCGTCAAGCCGCACCCGATGCTGGAGGACACGGACCTGCCGCGGACCCAGCGCGGGGCGATCACCTGCCTGCCGACGCTGCAGGTCGTGGACGCCGACCAGAACGTCGTCGACGGGGCGTGGAGCGCCGGTGACTGCGCCGCGGTGCCGGACCTCACGTCGGCGGTGCCCGGGGCGCTGTGCTCGCCGAGCGCGCAGCACGCGGTCCGCCAGGCGGCCCGGCTCGCCGACAACATCGCCGCCGTGGTGCGTGGGCGCCGCCCGGTGGAGTACAAGCACAAGCACGTCGGCTCGGTCGCCGGGCTCGGCCTGTACAAGGGCGTCGCGCACGTCTACGGGGTCAAGGTCCGCGGGCTGCCGGCGTGGTTCATGCACCGGACGTACCACCTGAGCAGGATCCCCACGCTCAACCGCAAGATCCGGGTCCTGGTCGACTGGACGCTGCAGCTCGTGCTGCGCCGCGAGGTCGTCGCGCTCGGGTCGCTGCACGAGCCGCGCGAGCCGTTCCTGACCGTGGCCCCGCCGATCCCGCTGCACCCGACTGCCAAGTCGGACCAGAAGGCGAAAGCCGCCTAAGGCGCCCGCCACACCCAAACGTCCTCGACCCGCTCGCCGGGGCCGAGCAGGCCGTCCATGGTCTGCTTGAGCGCCCCGGCGTTCGGGTGCCGGGGGTCGAGCACGAAGGACGCCGCCCGCCAGTACGCGACGTCGCGGGCGAGCGCGGCCCGGTCCTGGTCGGTCGGAGAGGCGGCGGACCCGGACTTCGCGACCCGCTGCAGCAGCTGCGACGTCGGCCGCGGGTAGACGCCGACGGCCGCCGCGCCGCCCTTGCCGTACGGCCCGATGAACCAGCCCTGCGGGGTGGCGATCCGCACGTCGGTCGCCGCCGCCCACCGCATCGCGTCGGGGTTCCGCGGATCCGGTAGCGGCACTGGCACGACCACGCCGTCCTCGGGCGCGTACATCCGCCAGTACCCCTCCGTGAAGAACCGCGGCGCGGGGGCACGGTCGGTCACCGCCAGCGGCACCGGGGCGAGCGGCACGAGCGCGGCCGTCACCGCGACCGGCACCAGCAGCCGCAGGGTCTCCGTCTGCGTGATCGCCGCGTGTACGACCCGCGCCACGATCACGGCGAGCAACGGGATCGCGCCGAGGGCGAACCGCGTCGGCAGCGCCGACTCGATCACCGGCAGGCCGGACAGCAGCGCGAACGGCCCACGCTGCTCGGTGGGCGAGTCGTCGACGACGATCCACGGACCGAGCGCGAAGAGCGACAGCACGACCGCGGTCACGGCCGACGCGAGGACCGCCGGCTGCCGCCACATCCAGACCGTCGCCCCGAGCGCGACCAGCAGCAGTGGCGCGCCGAAGAAGGTGGTGTACTCCGCGGGCCCGCTGACCAGCCGCGCGGCGCTGTCGTCGCCGGCGAGCGACTGCGGCGAGATGGCGGTGAAACTGGCGAGGTCGGCGGAGAAGAAGGAGGGATGGAACACCCCGCCCGAGGCGCTCTGCGGCCCCTGGAACTGCAGCCACAGCGGATACGCCAGCAGCGCCGCGGCAAGTCCGGCGCCGATGCCCAGGCCGAGGACGAACGGCGGCACCACCCGCCGTGACGGCCGGGCCGCCGCCGCGAACACCAGCGTGAACACCGCGAGGGTCACGGCCGCGAGGAAGAGCACCTCCTCGCCGACGAAGAACTGCGCGGTGACGAGCACGCCGAGCAGCACTCCGGTCCGCGCGGTCCGCCACGTCACGTCCGTCTGGTGGGCGAGGCGGACCACGCACCAGACGATCGGCGGCACCAGCCACGCCGCGGTCATGTGCAGGTGCGCGTTGGACTGCGCCACCATGCCGGGCGCGAACGCGGCGAACGCGCCCCCGAGCAGCGCGCCGGCCCGGTGCGTCCCGAGGGTGCGAGCGAACAGCAGGTACCAGCCGATCCCCGTCGCGGCGAGGTTACCGGCGACCAGCAGGCTGAACGTGACGGGCGCGCCGAACGCGAGGGTCACCGGGGCCATCAGCAGCCCCATGCCGATGAGCGAGGCGTTCGCGAGGAGGTTGACGCCCTCGGGCGCGTTGAGCATGCCGGTCACGAGGGTGAAGTCGCCGCGGTACGCTCGGGTGGCGTAGGCGAGGAACCACTCGTCGAGTGCCTGGTCACTGGGGTTGTGCGCGAGCACACGCCCGGCCGGACCGGGCCACAGCCGGTGCGTCAGCAGCGCGGCGGCGAGGATGAAGAGCAGCCCGGCGCCCACGTCGACCGGCCAGCGTCGCGGCGCCTGCAACGGTGGACCCTCGTTTGTCAAGGGCTCCGGCGGCGCCATCTCAACCTCGTCGGTCAGTGGGGGGCTGCTCACCCGGATGACAGTAACGGCGGTCCCCTTGTCGGTGTTGACGGTTCGTCGGACGGGCTACCGTGAGACGCGTTTCTACGCCCGGGTGGTGGAACGGCAGACACGGCCGCCTTAAAAGCGGCTGCCGCGAGGCGTGCGGGTTCGAACCCCGCCCCGGGCACTCCTTCCTGCTGTCCCACCGTGCGCGGTGGGCGCCGCGCGAGGGCGGGCGACGCACTCGCACCGAGCGTTTCGCCGTGTGTTCATGTGCTGGTCGTCCTCGTGGTCGAGGCTCGCGGAAAACACATTTCCCGCGAAGGACCGGCGACATTGCGCACCCCATTCCGTGTGATTCTTGCCCTTTTACCCGCATTATCGGGTGTCGCCATTGCGACCACCTCGGCGGTCGCGGCGGACACCCCTGCCATCCACATCAACGAGGTCGAGTCCAACGGCGGCACGCCCGGCGACTGGATTGAGCTGGTCAACACCGGTGCCACGGCCGTCGACGTGTCGGGCTGGCTGGTGAAGGACAACGACGACACCCACGTGTTCACCATCGCGGCGAACACCACGGTGGCGCCCGGCGGCTACCTGGTCGTCGACGTCGACCCGGTGTTCGGGCTCGGCGCCGCCGACTCGGCCCGGCTGTTCGCGGCCGACGGGACGACGCTGGTCGACTCGTACACGTGGACGGCCCACGCGGCGACGACCTACGGCCGCTGCCCGGACGGCACCGGCACCTTCGTCACCACCTCGTCCTCGACGCGCGGTGCGGCCAACGACTGCACCTCGCCGGCGGCCAAGGTGAAGATCAACGAGGTCGAGTCCAACGGCGGCACCCCGGGCGACTGGGTCGAGCTGGTCAACACCGGCGTCACCGCGGTCGACCTGTCCGGCTGGCTGGTGAGGGACAACGACGACACGCACGTGTTCACGATCGCGGCCAACACCACCCTCGCCCCCGGTGCCTACCTGGTCCTGGACGTGGATCCCGTGTTCGGCCTCGGTGCCGCCGACTCCGCCCGGCTTTTCGCGGCCGACGGGGTGACGCTGGTCGACTCGTACACCTGGACCGCCCACGCGGCGATCACCTACGGCCGCTGCCCGGACGGCACCGGACCGTTCGCCGCCACGACCGCCTCGACGCGGGGTGCGGCCAACGCCTGCGCCGGCCAGACACCCGCCACGGCCTGGCCGGGCGGCGCCGACGTCACCACCGCCGACCAGTCCGGCGTGTTCGGCGGGAACATGAGCGGCCTGTCGTTCCAGGGCCGCGACGTCCTCTGGGCGGTCAAGAACGGACCGGGCACCCTCTACCGCCTGACCTGGGACGGGTCGGCCTGGACGCCGTCGTCGGCCACCGTGCTGCACTACGCGGACGGCACCGGCGACGTCGACGCCGAGGGCGTGGTGTGGCGGCCGGACGGGATCTACGTGTCGACCGAGCGGAACAACGCCGTCAGCGGCGTGAGCCGGCCCACGATCGAGCGCTACGACGGTGTCAGCGGCACCGCGAACGCCGAGTGGAACCTCACCGCCGACCTGCCGGCCGTCGCCGCGAACAGCGGCCTGGAGGCGATCACCTGGGTGCCGGACGCGTACCTCACCGCGCACGGGTTCGCCGACCAGCGCACCGGTGCCGCGTACGACCCGGCCGTGTACCCGGGCCACGGCGACGGGCTCTTCCTCGTCGGGCTCGAGGCCAACGGCAGCGTCTACGCGTACGCGCTCACGCCGGGCGGCTTCACCCGGGTCGCGACGTTCGCCAGCGGGTTCCCGTCGGTGATGGACCTGGAGTTCGAGCCGGAGACGGGCCACCTGTGGGCCGTCTGCGACGACACGTGCAACGGCCGGGTCGCCACCCTCGACGTGACCGCGGGCGCGTTCGCCGTCAGCGGCCTGTACGAGCGCCCCGCCGGCATGCCGAACCTCAACAACGAGGGCTTCGCGATCGCGCCGCAGCAGGCGTGCGTCGCCGGCCGCAAGCCGGTGGTCTGGTCCGACGACAGCGGCACCGACGGGCACGCGCTGCGCGCCGGCACGATCACCTGCGTCGACCTGGACGCCGACGACGACGGCATCCTCGACGCCGTCGACCCGGCGCCCGCGGACCCGGCCAACGCGACGTTCGCCACGGCGGCAGTCTCCGGCCGGATCGCCGGCACGGGTGGGCGCACCGTCGCGGTGTCCGCCGGGCCGTCGTCGTCGGTCCGGTTCGACGTCGGCGCCGGTACCGCTCCCGCCGAGGTCCAGCTGTCCGGCAGCGACGCGGCGATCCGGTTCGGGGAGGGCTCCTACCTGCTCACCGGCCTGGTCGGCGTGTCGACCCTCGCCGGTGACGCCGCGACCGTGGCGGTGACCGCGCGCTCGGTGCCGGTCACGTTCAGCGTCCCGGCCGGCGGCTCGCTCGAGCTCACCGACGCGCTCACCGGCATCCGGCACACCGGCGCCGTCACGGTGCAGGCGGCCGGGCTGACCTGCGGTTCGGTCGACGCGGTCGTGGTCGGCACCACCGGCAACGACCGCCTCACCGGCACCGCCGGCAGCGACCTCATCGTCGGCCGCGGTGGTAACGACACCGTCACCGGTGGTGGCGGGTCCGACTGTGTCGTGACCGGCCCCGGCAACGACGTCATCACGACCGCGGGCGGCGACGACCTGATCGACGCGGGCGGCGGCAACAACGTCGTCGACGCGGGCGCCGGTGCCAACACCGTGATCGCCGCCTCGGGCAACGACGTCATCACGACCGGCGCCGGCGACGACCGGATCGAGGCCGGCGGCGGCAACAACGTCATCCGTGCCGGCGACGGCAACAACGTGGTCGTCACCGCCTCGGGCAACGACAGCATCACCACCGGTGCCGGCGACGACCGCGTCGACGCCGGGAACGGCAACAACACCGTCTCGACGGGCGCGGGTGCCGACGTGATCGGCACCGGCAGCGGCAACGACGTGGTGGACTGCGGCGCCGGCACGGACAGCGCCGCCGCAGGTCGCGGCAACAACACCAACGCCGGCGGTCGCTGCGAGTCGTTCGGCGTCTGACACCGTGTGTGCCGGCGAAACTGAGATCCACTCAGCGCCGGCACACGCGGTACGCTGGTCGTACACATGAATGCGACGCCTCTGGAGGCTGATCGTGCAGAGTTCGAACCCGGTGCTCAACCGCCTGGGTCAGGCGGCGAGGCAGGAGCGCTCGCAGCTGACGCCCCCGGGCTTCGGGTATCCCCAGTCCGGCTATGGGGTGCCGCAGCCCCCGGCCGCCACGCGGGCGATGACCATGGACGACGTCGTCGTCCGCACCGTCGCCCTGCTGGCGATCACCGGCATCTTCGGTGCGGTGTCGTGGGTGCTGCTGCCGGCCGGCGGCGCCATCACCGCGATCGCGACCATCGGCTCGCTCATCGCGGGCCTGGTCCTCGGCCTGGTCATCTCGTTCGCGCGGGTGACCAACCCGGCCGTCATCATGGCCTACGCGGCGCTGCAGGGCGTGCTGCTCGGCCTGGTCAGCCGCTGGTATGAGGGTGCCTACAGCGGCATCGTCATCCAGGCGGTCATCGGCACGTTCGGCATCTTCGCGATCATGGCGGTGCTCTACAAGCTGCAGATCGTGCGGGCCACGCCCCGCTTCACGAAGATGGTCATCGGCGCGCTCATCGGCGTCGTGGTGCTGAGCCTGGCCAACTACCTGTTCTACCTCTTCGACATCAACCTGGGCCTGCGCGAGTACAGCCTGGACGGCAAGGTCGGCTGGCTGCCGATCGTCTTCAGCCTCGTGATCATCGTCGTCGGCGCGCTCACGTTCGTCCTCGACTTCGACGCTGTCGAGCAGGGCGTCCGGTATGGACTGCCGGAGAAGTACGCGTGGTACTGCTCGTTCGGCATCCTGGTCGGCCTGATCTTCCTGTACTGGGAGATCCTGCGCATGCTCAGCTACCTGCGACGCTGATGAGTGCCGACGACCCGCTCACCGCGACGGTGGGCAGGCTGGTCGGCCAGGTCGGACACTGGACGCCGCCCCGGTGGGCGGCGTCCAGCGTGTCCGGGGTCCCGCGCGGCGACGCGGTGCACGAGCTGATCCAGTGGCTCGCCGACCGCTGCGCCGACGCCGAGGGCCGGCCGCGCCTGCCGGTGCCGCGGCTCGACAACGATCTCGCGCTGCCCGACCAGCTGCGGGTGGTGGCGGCGGACCTGGCCCGCTTCGGCGGCCCCGCCCTGGTGGACGAGGCCGCTGAGATGGTGAAGGCCGTGCGCGGCCAGCTCTGACGGCGCCGCGCGTTCGGCGGCGGTCCGCTCTCTGGTGGGCGACCTCGGCGAAGGTCAGGCGGGTGCGTGGACGGTTCTGACGGCCCGCGCCGTGCGGGGTTCGGCGCTCCGGCCGCGATGGTCAAGGCCTGCGCGTGGGCGGTTCTGACGGCCCGCGCTGTGCGGGGTTCGGCGCTCCGGCCGCGATGGTCAAGGCCTGCGCGTGGGCGGTTCTGACGGCCCGCGCTGTGCGGGGTTCGGCGCTCCGGTCGCGATGGTCAAGGCCTGCGCGTGGGCGGTTCTGACGGCCTGCGTCTCGGCGGCCCCGCCCTTGGTGGGACGAGGCCGCCGACGAGGTGAAGGCCGTGCGCGGACAGCTCTGACGCCTGCCGTCTCAGTGAGGCTGTGATGTCCGCGCCCGGCTGACGCGACCCTACCTACGACAGGCGCTCGATGACCATGGCCATGCCCTGGCCGCCGCCGACGCACATCGTCTCCAGGCCGATGGACTTGTCGTGCCAGTTCAGCGAGTTGATCAGCGTGCCGGTGATGCGGGCGCCGGTCATGCCGAACGGGTGGCCGACGGCGATGGCGCCGCCGTTGACGTTGAGCTTCTCGATCGGGATGCCCAGCTGGCGGTACGACGGGATCACCTGCGCGGCGAAGGCCTCGTTGATCTCGACGAGGTCGACGTCGTCGATGGTCATCCCGGCCCGCTTCAGGGCGCTGCGGGAGGCCTCGACCGGGCCGATGCCCATGATCTCCGGCGACATGGCGGTCACGCCGGTCGACAGGATGCGCGCGAGGGGCGTGATGCCCAGCTCGCGGGCCTTGACGTCGCTCATGATGACGACCGCGGCGGCGCCGTCGTTGAGCGGGCAGCAGTTGCCGGCGGTGACCCGGCCGTCGGGGCGGAACACGGGCTTCAGACCGGCCACGCCCTCCAGGGTCACCCCGGCGCGGGGGCCGTCATCGGTCGAGACGACCGTGCCGTCGGGGGCGGTCACCGGGGTGATCTCGCGGGCCCAGAAGCCGTTCTTGATCGCTTCCTCGGCCAGGTTCTGCGACCGGACGCCGAACTCGTCCATGTCGGCCCTGGTGACGCCTTCGAGCTCGGCGAGGTTCTCGGCGGTCTGGCCCATCGCGACGTAGATGTCGGGCAGGGCGCCGTCCTCGCGCGGGTCGTGCCACGGCTCGCCGCCGCCCTCGGCGCGCTTGGTGGTGCGCGCGTACGCGTCGGCGAAGGCCGGATTCTGCCAGGGGCCGCCGACCGCAGCCTGCGCCTCGGTGGGCAGGCCGTCGGAGTTGCCGCGGGCGAAGCGCGACACGCACTCCACGCCGGCGGAGATGAACACGTCGCCCTCGCCGGCCTTGATCGCGTGGAACGCCATCCGGGTCGTCTGCAGCGACGACGCGCAGTAGCGGGTGGTGGTGGCGCCCGGCAGGTGGTCGAACCCGAGCAGCGTGCTGACCACGCGGGCCATGTTGAAGCCCTGCTCGCCGCCGGGCAGGCCGCAGCCGAGGTACAGGTCTTCGATGTCCCGCGGGTCGAGCTCGGGCACCTTGGCGAGCGCGGCGCGCACGATGGTCGCGGCGAGGTCGTCGGGGCGGAATTCGCGCAGCGATCCCTTGGCGGCACGGCCGATCGGGGACCGGGCGGTGGCGACGATGACAGCTTCCGGCATACCACCGACGCTACTGCAGGGTAATCAACCCCTGCGAGCACCTGTGAGAAATCTGCAGACTTAGTGCATCTTCAGTGCAGGAAACCGCGGACCGCGGCGGCCTCCTCGACGGCGGGGAGGAGGGCGTGGGCCCAGACGCGGTAGCCGTCGGCGGACGGGTGGAAGCCGTCGTGGCACAGCGTGCCCGCGTCGGCACGGAAGACGGCGCCGGTGCGGGCGGCCAGGTCGACCACCACCGCGCCGGCCGCGCTCGCGGCCTCGGCCTGCTGCTTCGCCACCCTGCGGCTGCGCCAGCCGAGCAGCTGCCGCAGCGGGGGCGCGAAGGCGCGCAGCGCGCCGAAGTCGGGGCAGGTGCCGACGACGACCGGGATGCCGGCGTCGCGCAGGCGGCGGCAGGCCGAGCCGAGGTGCTCGGCGGCGTCGGAGCCGCGGCCGAGGTGGGTGACGTCGTTGGTGCCGACGAGGATGACCGTCACGTCGGGGGCGGGGCCGACCAGCGCCCGCGCCACCTGCGTGGCCAGGTCGGAGGAGCGGGAGCCGGCCACGGCGACGCTGGACAGCTCCACCCGCCGGCCGACGGCGCCCTCGCTGGTGCCCTCCGACAGCAGCGCCGCGAGCTGGCCGCCGACGGTGTCGGCGACGCGGTCGACGCCGACGCCGAGCGCGGTCGCGTCGCCGAGCAGGACCAGCCGCATCGGCGGCTTGCCGGCGGCGCCGACGGAGGAGCGCATCGCCAGGCGCATGTCGGGCTTCGCGTAGGACCGGGCGCGGGCGGCCATCGCCTGCGCGGCGAGGACCGCGGCGCCGCCGACCGTGCCGGCGATCACGGTGACCGTGGCCATCCGCGCCAGTCGCTTGATCGTGATCATGCCGACTCCATCGTGGTCATGTGGACTCCTGCGGGGAGCGGTCCGGCACCGCCGAGGCGGTCTCGGGTGCCTGTGCGGGCTCGCGCGCCGCCTGCTGCGGCAGCCTGTGCCAGACCCGGCGGCGCAGCTGCGCCCAGCGGCCCGCCGGGCCGCGCTCCTTGCCGGCCACCTGGGCCGCGCTGACCTCGGTGCCGGGGCGCTGGGCGGCCTCGGCCGCGGCGCGCGGCAGGGACCGCACGCCCTCGCCCGCCCGCAGCGACGCGGTCAGCGGCGCCGCCACCTCGGGCTCGGTCAGCGCCGCGACCACGGTCGGCAGGACCGCCTGCGCCGCCGCGAGGTAACCGGCGCCGGAGGGGTGGAAGCGGTCGAAGCTGAACATCCGGTCCGGCTCCGCGTAGAACAGCTCGCCGAGCAGGTCACCCAGCGACACGGTCCGCCCGCCGGCCTCGACTACCGCGATCGTCTGCGCCGTCGCCATCTGCCGGCTCCAGTGCCGCGCCAGCCAGCGCAGCGGCGGCTGGATCGGCCGGATCGTGCCCAGGTCGGGGCAGGTGCCGACGACGACCTGGATGCCCGCGGCCCGCAGCCGGCGGACCGCGTCGACCAGGTGCCGCACCGCGAGGGACACGCTGACCCGGTGGGTGACGTCGTTGCCGCCGATGCAGATCACGGCCACGTCGGGGCGGTGCCGCAGCGCCACGTCCACCTGCGGCGGCAGCCCCCGCGACTCGCAGCCGACGACGGCGAGGCAGCGCATCCACACGGGCCGCCGCTGCTGCTCCGCCAGCCCGGCCGCGACCGCCGCGGCGAAGGTCTCGCTGGGCACCTCCGCGCCATACCCCGCGGCGGAGGAGTCACCGAGCACGACCAGGCGGATCGGCTCGCCGCCGAAGTGGGCGCCGTAGGTGCCGTCGGCGCGCGGGGGAGGGCTCACGACCTGGGGGATGACCCGCCGGGCCAGCAGCGCCTGTCCGACGACCACGCCGTAGAACAGCGCGCCGGCGCCGGCGATGCCGCCGCTGCCGAGCGCCGCCGCCGTGGCGATCCGCCGCACCTGCTGTGACCGTAGCCTCAACGCCCCCATCGCCTTCCCGCCTCCCGCCACTCAACGCCCTGGCGAGGCTAACCCCCGGTCCACAAGTATCCGCTCTCTCAAGTAAAGATCCCGATCGTCCTCATCCCGACCGATCACGACGTGGGCCGCTGCCGTGCGTGATCATCCCTGCCCAGGTGGTCCCCTCCGATTGCCCGGGGGGAACGGCCGGCCAAGCGTCCGCGCCCGCGCGGGGACGGTCGAGATCCATCCGTCATTCTTACCGCGCGCCGTCCGTGACAGACACCGTTACATTCATAGCCAGAGGAGAGAGGGCGGCGATCATGGCGGACAGCGCGCTGCGACGGCGGTTGGCGTGGACGGCCCTGCTGAGGGTCTTCAAGCCCGGCACGCCCGGGCTCGGCAAGCGGCTCAGCGCCATCCCGCGGATGGTGAAGGCGACGGTCAAGGGCGAATACGACGGCGGCACCCGCCTGGCGCTGCTCGCCGCCTCGGCCGTCTACATCGTGTCTCCGATCGACGCCGTGCCGGAGCTGTTCCTGCTGGTGCTCGGCGTCGTCGACGACCTGGCGATGGCGACCTACTTCGCCGGTGCGCTGCTGGACGAGCTGGAGCGCTTCCTGGAGTGGGAGAAGCAGCGCGACACCGTGATTCCGGGGCACGTCGTCAAGTAGCCGATTCCGGCGCTATACGCTGGCCGTGTGCGCTATTACGACAACGTCGTCGAATTGGTGGGCAACACGCCCCTTGTCCGGCTCCGCAACGTGACGGACGGGATCTCCGCCACCGTCCTGGCCAAGGTCGAATACCTCAACCCCGGCGGCAGCGTGAAGGACCGCATCGCGCTGCGCATGGTCGAGGAGGCCGAGAAGGCCGGCCTGCTCAAGGCCGGCGGCACCATCGTCGAGCCGACCAGCGGCAACACCGGGGTCGGGCTCGCCCTGGTCGCGCAGCTGCGCGGGTACCGGTGCGTCTTCGTCTGCCCCGACAAGGTCAGCGAGGACAAGCAGAACGTCCTGCGGGCCTACGGCGCTGAGGTCGTCGTGTGCCCGACCGCCGTCGCGCCCGAGGACCCCCGCTCCTACTACAACGTCTCCGACCGGCTGGCCCGGGAGATCCCCGGCGCGTGGAAGCCCGACCAGTACGCCAACCCGGCCAACCCCCGCTCCCACTACGAGACCACCGGCCCCGAGGTCTGGGAGCAGACAGCCGGCAAGGTGACACACTTCGTCGCCGGCGTCGGCACCGGCGGCACGATCTCCGGCGTCGGCCGCTACCTCAAGGAGGTCTCCGGCGGCACGGTCCGCATCGTCGGCGCCGACCCCGAGGGCTCCGTCTACTCCGGTGGCACCGGGCGGCCGTACCTCGTGGAGGGCGTGGGCGAGGACTTCTGGCCCACGACGTACGACCGCGACGTCTGCGACGAGATCGTCGAGGTGTCCGACAAGGACTCCTTCGACCTGACCCGCCGCCTGGCCCGCGAGGAAGGCCTGCTCGTCGGCGGCTCCTGCGGCATGGCCGTCGCCGCGGCGCTGAAGGTCGCCCGCGAGGCCGGCCCGGACGACGTCGTGGTCGTCCTGCTGCCCGACGGCGGCCGCGGCTACCTCAGCAAGATCTTCAACGACGACTGGATGGCCCGCTACGGCTTCCTCCGTACCGCCGCCGAACTGCCGACCGTCGCCGACGTCCTGGTCGGCAAGGACGGGCACCTGCCGCAGATGGTCCACGTGCACCCCAACGAGACCGTCCGCGACGCCATCGACTACATGCGTGAGTACGCCGTCTCCCAGCTCCCCGTCCTCAAGGCCGAGCCCCCGGTCGTGACCGGCGAGGTCGCCGGCTCGATCGCGGAGCGTGACCTGCTGGACGCGCTCTTCACCGGCCAGGCCCACCTCCACGACATCGTGGAGAAGCACATGGGCGACCCGCTGCCGATGATCGGCGGCGGCCAGCCCGTCAGCGAGGCCGTGGCACTGCTGGAGAAGGCCGACGCCGCGGTCGTCCTGATCGACGGCAAGCCCGCCGGCGTCATCACCAGGCAGGACCTCCTAGCCCACCTGCGCTGACCCCACCCACCCCGCCCCACCTGCTGGGCAGCGCTCAGGCGTTGGTCAATGCCCAGATATACGGCTTTTCGCTCGTAGGCGTTGCGCGACCCGCCCGGTTCAAGTCCCCGAACCGAGGATAGTTCGCGCAACGTCTATGGGCGGTTGGACTGGAAGCTGTCGCGGTTGGTGAGCGTAGGGTCCGCTTCCGCGGGTCTGCGTGGGTGGGCTTGCTTGCGCGGACCTGCGTGGGTGGGTCTGCGTAGGCGGGTCTTCTGCGTAGGTGGATCTGATTTGCGCCGTTCTAGCAGGCGGCGGGGCCCGGGTTGCCTGCTGGCAGCGCGCAGACGTTGGTCAATGCCCCGATGTGCGGCTTTCGTCCCATAGAAGGTGCGCGATCCACCCGCAGATTGATCTCTGAATCGGGGGTAGGTCGCGCAACGTCTATGAACGGGTGGGGCCGGAAACCGCTGCGGTCGGTGAGCGCGGGTCCGCCTGCGCCGGTTTGCCAAGCGGCGGGACCTCGGGTTGCCCGCCGGTGGCGCAGACGTTGGTCAATGCCCGGATGTGCGGCTTTCGTCCCATGGGCGGTGCGCGATCCACCCCAGCTCAAGTCGCCCGGTGGATCGAGGCTTGATCGTGCGACGGCTGTGGATGGGGTGGGCCGGCACCTGTCGCGAGGGATGCCGGGCGGAGTGGTGGAGGCGCGGGGTCAGCGCAGCGGCTCGGGGACGGCCACCACGTCGACCAGGGCGGCCTTGCGCAAGACGGTGATCTGCAGGCGCTGGCCGATGGCGGGACCCAGCATGAGGCGCTGCACGTCCTGGACGCCGACGATCGGGCGGCCGCCCGCGGAGAGGACCACGTCGCCCACGTAGAGGCCGGCCAGGCCCGCCGGGCTGCCCGGCACGACCTCGACGAGCCGGAGGCCCTTGCGCTGCCCGACCCGGTCGGCGAGCGGCTGGGGGAGCGCGACGGGCGTGCCGGCCACGCCGAGCCAGGCACGGCGCACCTTCCCCGTGGCCATGAGCTCGGACATGATCAGGCGGGTCGTGCCGTTGACCGGCACGGCCAGGCCGAGCCCGATCCCGGCGACGGCCGTGTTGATGCCGACGACCTTGCCGGAGGCGTCGGCCAGGGCGCCGCCGGAGTTGCCCGGGTTGAGCGCGGCGTCGGTCTGCACGACGTCGTCGATGAGGCGGACGTGCCGGCCGTCGCGGACGGGCAGCGAGCGGCCGAGCGCGCTGACGACGCCGGCGGTGACGGAGCCGGCCAGGCCGAGCGGGTTGCCGACGGCGACGACGAGCTGGCCGATGCGCAGGTCGTCGGCGTTGCCGAGGGTCGCCGGTGGCACGCCCGTCTCGTGGATGCGCAGCACGGCCAGGTCGGCGAGCGGGTCGGCGCCGACGACGTCGAACCTGCTGCTGACCCCGTTGGTGAACTCGGCGAGCCCGCCGTCGGCGCCCGCCACGACGTGGGCGCTGGTCAGCACGAAGCCGTCGGGGGTGTAGACGACCGCCGAGCCGGAATGGCCGCGGACGCTGAGGCTGGCGACGCTCGGCAGGAGGGCCGCCGCCACACCGGAGACGACCCTGCTGTACGTGTCGAGCGCGTCGGATTCGGGGTCCATGCCGCACGCAACGCCGCGCGGCACACATCCATGCCCGGTTAGGCCGACAGCGAAATGCCCCGTCAGGTCGACAGCGAGATCGCGGGCAGCTCGAACCAGCGGAGTGCCTCGAAGTTGGCGGAGACGACGCCGTCGGGCTGCTCGACCTGTGAGACCTGCGCGGCCTCGGCGACGATGAGCGCCGCCTCGTCCAGGTAGCCGGCCAGCGCCGACTCGGGCGCGCGCTCGTGCCTGGAGGGCCAGCGCAACTCGCCGTCGGCGTCGTAGTGCAGCTCCGAGAGGCGCAGCGGCGGCTCGACCAGGCCGTCCCTGTGCTTCCAGAGTCCGGTGTACGGGTCGAAGCGGTACTGCGGCAGCAGCGCCCAGCCGTTGGTGGCGACGAAGTGGACGGCGTCGACGATGTAGCGCAGCACAGCGTCGGAGATGAAGTAGTTGAAGGACACCCGGACCCAGCCGGGTTTGATGCCCTCGCAGCCGGCGATGATCTCCTGCTCGAAGCGCTGCGAGCGCTCGATGTCGATGCCGAGGAGGCGGTGGCCGTACGGGCCGGCGCAGGAGCAACCGCCCCGCGACTGGATCCCGAAGAGGTCGTTGAGCAGCGACACCACGAAGTTGTGGTGCAGGTAGCGACCGCCGGGCCGCTTCACCACGAACGACACGATCGACAGCCGCGACGCGTCCAGGTTGCCGAGGATCTCGATGTTGGGGTTGGTCTTCCACGACGTGATCGCCTCGCGCAGGAAGCGTTCCTCGAGGTCGCGGATGGTGTCGGTGCCGACGGCCTGCTTGAGCTGGAAGACCAGGCCGGCCCGGATGGACTCGACGATCGCCGGGGTGCCGCCCTCCTCGCGGTGCGCGGCGTCGGCGATGTAGTGGTGGTCGGTCGGGTTGACGTAGTCGACGGTGCCGCCGCCGGGCACGGTGGGCACGCGGTTGCGCAGCACCTCGCGCCGCACGACGAGGACGCCGGGCGTCCCGGGCCCGCCGGCGAACTTGTGCGGCGAGATGAAGGCCGCGTCCTTGTACTGGCCGGGGCCGGGACCGTACATGGCGACGTCCACGTAGGGCGCGGCGGCGGCGAAGTCCCAGAAGGAGAGCGCGCCGTGCTCGTGCAGCAGCGCCGAGATCGCGTGGGTGTCGCTGACGATCCCGGTGACGTTGGACGCCGCGGAGAAGGAGCCGATCTTCAGCGGCCGGTCGGCGTGCCGCTCGAGCTCGGCCCGCAGGCGCGACAGGTCGATGTGCCCGTTGTGATCCTCGGGGATGACGACGACGTCCGCGATGGACTCCCGCCACGGCAGCTCGTTGGAGTGGTGCTCGAACGGGCCGATGAACACCACGGGCCGGTCGGCGGGCGGGATGTGCGCCGTCAGGTCGTAGCGGTCGTCGAGCCCGGCCGGCACCCGCAGCCCCAGGATGTGCACCATCTTGTCGATCGCGGCGGTCGAGCCGGACCCGGTGAAGATGACCACGGTCTCGGCGTCGCCGCCGACGGCGTCGTTGACGATCTGGCGGGCGTCCTCCCGCAGGCGGGTCGTCTGCAGGCCGGTGCCGGAGGACTCGGTGTGGGTGTTCGCGTACCGCGGCAGCACCTCGTCACGGATGAACCGCTCGATGAAGTCCAGCGCCCGTCCTGACGCGGTGTAGTCGGCGTAGGTCACGCGGCGTGCGCCATACGGCCCCCACATCACCTGGTCGTCACCGATCACGGCGTCGCGGATGCGCTGCAGCAGGGGGCTCTCCATGGCCGCCATTATCCGCTCCGCCACGCCGTCCCCTTTCGAGTGGTCGCACGGGAATCGCACAGGCTGTCCGCCCACGCGTGCAGCCCGATTGTTTAACGTTTCGTCCGGAGGTTCTCAGGGAGCCTCAAGAGTTTGGGGGTAGGGAAGTTGGTCAGTGTTGACCAGTCCGAGCCAACAGACGTCGTCGACCGTCTGCTGTGGCGCGACGCCACGCAGATCCTGAGCCGGCACAACGGGTCGGACGGTGACGGACAGTGCATCTGGTGCGGGCGGGAGTGGCCGTGCGCGCCTCGCCGGCTCGCCGAGAACGCCGAGGCCGCCTCGCGGCGGCCGTGGAACGAGGCCTGGACCGCCCGGCACGACCTCTACAGCCTGAGGACGATGCCCGACTGGCGGATCGACCTCGGCGCCCCGCAGCGTTCCAGGGGCGGCTGGCACCGCGCCGGCGGCAACCGGGGAACCTTTCTCTAGCACGATCGTTGATCTGAGCGGTGACTTCGGCGCTCCCGCCATGGCCGTGGTCACCGCGACACAAAGACCCGCTCGGACACGGTTGCCGGCATGCCTCCGCCGGCTCCGAACGCCTCCGGCCAGGCGTCCTCCCCAGGGATCGGGCGGGTCTACCCGGCAGGCGAGGGCACACCTTTCGTGGTTCCCCCGCATATATCGCGATGGTGTGCCCTCGCCTGCCAAAACCCCAGCAAACCGGAACGGCCCGGTCTCCACGATGTGGAGGCCGGGCCGTTGCCGTGGGTCACTCGGCGACGAACGAGAACACCGAGTTGGCGGTGTGGATGTTCGAGCCGGCGGGAGCGACGACCTTCACCGGGCACACGCCGGAGAAGTTGCCGGTCCCGAGGCCGGCCGGGTCGTCGGCGAGGCCGCTGGTCGGCGTCTTGACGGTGATCGAGGTGCCGGCCGTGTTCAGCACGAAGTTGGTGCCGGCGACGCCGCAGAAGTTGACGCCGGTGGCGCCGGTGAAGGTGCCGGTCAGCGTCACGCTGGTGGCAGTGTTGATCTTGCCGATGTTCGGCGTCATGGCGGTCAGCACCGGCACCGTGACGACGCTGGTGCCGAGGTCGGTGGCGCTCCACGTCTTGGTGACGCCGTTGTGGGTGATCGACAGGTTGCCGTTGGTCATGCCGGCGGCGGTCTTGCCGGTGAACCAGTTGCCGTTCTCGGTCGTGCCGGACGGGGCCGTGGTCATCTGCGTGCCGTCGGTCTTCTTCCAGACCTTGACCTCGGACAGCGGCTTGCCGCCGAGCGAGGCGCTCAGGACGCCGCTGGCCCCGCTGAACGTGAAGTCGTTGTCTGCCTTGACGCGGATGGTCTGGCCGCCGGTCGAGAGGAACTGCTGGATCTGGTCCGCGGACTGCAGCGCGCTGCTCAGGTCGGTGATGACCGGGGTGGTGGTGTCGAGCTTCGGGGGCGCGATGAAGACCAGGCCGGACAGCGCCTTGGTGAGGGTGCCGCCGCTGTTGGCGAAGTTGATCGCGATCGTCTCGGAGGCGACGCCGGACGTCGGCGCGCAGCCGCCGGTGGGCGTCTTGGTCGCGATCTGGGTCGTCCCGGTCACTATGTAGAAGTCGAGGCCCTGGCAGTCGGCGTCGGCGCCGAGGTCGACGCTCTCCACCGAGTTCTCGTCGAGGGTCGCGCCGGTCAGGCCGACCACGTTGATGATGACCACCTGCTTGTCGGTGTCCGCGGCGACCTTGCCGCCGGCGGGCGAGGCGATGGTGATCGAGGTGGCGGCGGGGGCGGCGTAGGCCGTCATCGGCGTGGCGATCAGCGCCGCCGCGCTGAGCAGCGTTGCCGCGGCCGTGCCCGCACCGGCCGCTCTGGCGAAGCGGGATTGCACGAATGACATTGAGCAGGGTCCTCTCAAGCTGAACGGCTGACTGGGATGCTCACTCAACGTAACAGCATGAATGCCGTCAGTAGTGAGAATCCTTCAGGAATGCGACGGCGGCCCGGAGTCGGGAGTGCACTCCGGGCCGCCCTGATCGCGTGGTGGGTCAGTTCATCGCCATGAGGTAATCGGCGACGGTGAAGGTGGAACCGCTGGAGATGATCGTCTGCGTGTAGCCGGCGGTGAGCTGCGCGCCCACGGCGCCGTTGCTGACGACCGTCACGGTGTAGGTGCCGTTCGGGAGCGGGATGCCGGAGTGCAGCGTCAGGGTCGGCGTCAGTGCCGTCGCGGTGGCCGCGTTCGACAGCGTCGGCACGCCGGCGCTGACGCTCACGATCCTGGTGCCGTTCGGGATGCCCGCGCCGCTGATCGACCGGCCGACGTCACCGGCGTTGAAGGCGGAGAGCGTCGAGGTGCTGAGCGTGTTCGAGCCACTGGTGGTCGCGGCGTCGGTGATGACCCGGTTCGTGTTCAGGGTCATCGCGGTCACCGCGCCCGTGGTGTTCTTCGACAGCGTCACGTGCGTCGGGTCGGTGTACGACAGGATGCTGGTGCCGGTCGGGATGCCCGTGCCGGTCACCGCCATGCCGACGTCCGAGGACGAGAAGATGCACGCGGTGGTGGTGGCCGAGCCGACCACGGCCGCCGAGCCCGAGGCGACGGTGCAGCCGCTGAGCGCCCGGGTGGAGTTCGCCCCGGCGAAGCCGGTGCCGGCCGTGTACAGCGTGCAGATGAGCTCGGTGTCGTCCACGACCGTGACGTCGAGGCACTCCGCGACCTGCGGGTTGGTCTTGACCGTGGGCGTCGTGCCGGCGGCCGGGTTGTAGACGCCGCGGACCAGGTAGACGTGCGACTTGGCGTTGTCCGGCGTCAGGCCGCCGGAGGAGTTGCCGCTGAAGTCGAGCGCGGAGAAGCCGACGCCGGTGATGTCGAGGTCGGTGCCGCCCGTCTTCGTGTTCGGCGAGTTCTTCGGCATGACCGTGATGCCGTTGGTGTAGGTGAACACGCTCGGCTTGGTGACCGTGCCACCCGTGGTGGTCAGCGACAGCGCGAACGGGCCGCCGGCGGAGTGCGCCGGGACGATCGCGGTGAAGGACAGGTTGTCGCCGGCGACCACGATGCCGGTCAGCGGCAGGCCGCCGAGCGTCGCGGTCATGCCGACGCCGCCGGTCGGGATGTTCGTGCCCGTCACGGTGATCGTCGTGCCGCCCTCGGCGGGGCCGGTGATCGGCGTCACGGTCGAGATCGTGGGGACGGGTCCGACGGTGTACACGACACCGGTGCCGGCGAGCAGCGGGCTGCTGCCCGTGTTGCCGCTGTAGGCGCAGATGTACCAGTCGGCCGTCGTGAAGCCGCCGGCGTTGACCACGCCCGTCGGGACGGTGATCGACAGCTTCTTGCTCAGCGTCCCGCCGGTCGACAGGACCTTCACGTTGGCCGCGGGCGCCGCCACGACGGTGGCGCTGGTGTTCGCGTAGGTCGTCGTGCAGCCGCTGTTCTTCTGGAACTCGACGTACACCGAGCCGGCCGTGAAGAGCGGGGCGATCGACGTCGCGGTGATGGTGTTGCCACCGCCGGTCGGGCCGGAGGTCGCGCTCGGGACGAGGTTGCCGTTGAGGGTGTACGTCACGGTGGCCGTGGCGTTCAGCAGCGAGTCGTCGGATCCCTTGTAGGCGCAGACGTAGTAGTCGGCCGAGATCTGCGAGGGGGTGGCCAGCAGCGTGAGGGTCGTCGGGACCTTGACCTTCAGCGAGGTGGCGGAGGTGACCGTGATGTCGGCCGGCAGCACCTGGACGACGCCGCCGGTCTGGGTGGTGGCGTTCGACGCGGTGATCGGGCCGACGGCCCGCGCGGGATCGTCACAGCCCGTGTTCGAGCCGGTGCCCTTGTACTGGAACTGCACGTAGGTCGTGTTGTCGAACGTGGCGGCGGCGTCGGTCACCGTGATCTCGGTCCCGACCGGGCCGGCGGTCGGCGCGATCGTCGTTGCCGCGTAGCTCGGCGTCCCGGTGGCCACCAGGCCGGCCGCGACAAGCGCCAGGACGGCACCTATGCGCGCCGTGAAGGCCCCACGCTTCTTGATCTTGACTTGCACTGTGTCGTCTCCTCCGTCAGACCGCGGGATGGGAGCAATCGATGAGCACGGATCACCTAGGCCAGGGACACTCATGCCGAATCGTCACTCAAAGTATCAGGAGGGTTGCTGAAGGTAGTCGCAAACTCGAAGGTTGCTCACACTTCGCGCACAAGGAAACGGGCGCCCCGAAGCCGGGGCGCCCGTTGTCGCGGAAAGGTCAGAGCGTTGGCAGCGAGCCCACGCCGATCGGGCACGTCATGCCGTTCGGCCCGTGGTTGCAGTAGCCGTACGGGTTCTTCACGTCCGACAGGTACTGCTGGTGGTAGTCCTCGGCGTAGTAGAACGGGCCGGCCGGGCCGATCTCGGTGGTGATCTCGTCCTTGCCGGCGGCCCGGACCACCGGGGCGAACGCCTCCCGCGAGGCGGCCGCGGCCGTGGCCTGCGCCGGCGTGGTCGTGTAGATCGCCGAGCGGTACTGGGTGCCGACGTCGTTGCCCTGGCGCATGCCCTGGGTCGGGTCGTGGTTCTCCCAGAACGCCTTCAGCAGCGTCTCATAGGAGACCTTCAGCGGGTCGTACACGACCTGGACGGCCTCGGTGTGACCGGTCCGGCCGGAGCACGTCTCCTCGTAGGTCGGGTTGGCGGTGAACCCGCCCTGGTAGCCGACGGCGGTGGAGTGGACGCCGGGGATGCGCCAGAAGATGCGCTCCACACCCCAGAAACAGCCCATGCCGAAGTACGCGACCTCCAGGCCCAGCGGCCAGGGCCCGCGCAGCGGGGTGCCGAGCACGGTGTGGGTCGCCGCGACCGGCATCTCGGTGTCGCGGCCGGCGAGCGCGGTGTCGGCGGTGGGCAGGTCGAGCGGCTTACGGATCCACGGGAACACGATCAGCTCCTTACAAAGCTCGTGGGCTCAAGTTTGCCTCGCGACAGGCCCGTCCGCCTTATCAGGTCATTACGGCTGCGACCCGGCGAGCGGATTGTGCCGACCCGTGACTCGGCTCACCCCGTCCCGCACTATGGTCGGTCCATGACGCACGGCTTCGAGACCCTCGCCATCCACGCCGGCCAGGAGCCGGACCCCGCCACAGGAGCGGTGGTCCCGCCGATCTTCCAGACCAGCACGTACGCGCAGGACGCGGTGGGCCACCCCCGACGCGGCTACGAGTACAGCAGGACCCAGAACCCGACCCGCGACGCGCTGCAGGAGTGCCTCGCCGCGATCGAGGGCGGCCGCCGGGCCCTCGCCTTCGCCTCCGGCCTCGCCGCCGAGGACACGCTGCTGCGCACGGTGTGCGTGCCCGGCGACCACGTGGTCATCCCCGACGACGCCTATGGCGGCACCTACCGGCTCTTCTCGAAGGTCGCGCAGCGGTGGGGCCTGGACTACACGCCGGCGTCGATCCACAGCGTCGACGCGGTCCGCGACGCGATCACCGACCGCACGAAGATCGTCTGGCTGGAGACCCCGACCAACCCGCTGCTCGGCATCGCCGACATCGCCGCGCTCGCCCAGGTCGCCCACGACCGCGGCGCGCTGCTGGTGGTGGACAACACGTTCGCCTCGCCGTACCTGCAGCAGCCGCTGCACCTGGGCGCCGACATCGTCGTGCACTCCACCACGAAGTACATCGGCGGGCACTCCGACGTCGTCGGCGGCGCCCTCGTCGGCAGCGACGACGAGCTGCTGGACCGCCTCGCCTTCCACCAGAACGCGATGGGCGCCGTCTGCGGCCCGTTCGACGCGTGGCTGACCATGCGCGGCATCAAGACCCTCGGCGTGCGCATGGACCGGCACTGCGACAACGCGGAGAAGGTCGTCGAGTTCCTGTCCAGGAACAAGGCGGTGCGCCAGGTCCTGTACCCGGGGCTGCCCGACCACCACGGCCACGAGGTCGCGGCCAAGCAGATGCGGCGCTTCGGCGGCATGGTGAGCTTCCGGGCCGCCGGCGGCGAGGAGGCCGCCGTGGAGATCTGCAACCGGGCGAAGCTGTTCGTGCTGGGCGAGTCGCTCGGCGGCGTCGAGTCGCTGATCGAGCACCCCGGCCGCATGACCCACGCCAGCGCGGCCGGCTCGCCGCTGGAGGTCCCCGGCGACCTCGTCCGGCTGTCCGTCGGCATCGAGACGATCGACGATCTTCTCGCGGACCTGGAGCAAGCCCTCGCTCGTTGAGACACTGAACGCCCATCGGCCGGAAGGTGTCTCACCATGCTGCACCGCTCCACCACCTGGGTCGGCATCACCGCGCGGGAGATCGCCCGCGCGGTGCGCCGCGGTGACACGTCAGCGACGGAGGTCGTCGCCGACCACCTCGACTCGATCCGCGCCTACGACCGGATCGTCGGCGCGTTCCGGCAGGTCCGGGCCGGCGAGGCGATCGCCGAGGCGGAGATCGTCGACGACCAGCCGGAGCTGCGCAACCTGCCCCTGGCCGGTGTGCCGATCGCGGTGAAGGAGAACATCGCGGTCACCGGCCTGCCCACGTGGAACGGCTCGGCGGCCGCCCGTGGGCCCGTCGCCGAGCACGACCACGAGGTCGTCCGGCGGCTGCGCGGCGCGGGCGCCGTCGTCGTCGGCGTGACGAAGATGCCGGAGCTCGGCATCTGGGGGATCACCGACGACGCGGACGGCGTCACCCGCAACCCGTGGCGCACCGACCGGACCCCCGGCGGCTCGTCGGGCGGGTCGGCCGCCGCGGTCGCCGCCGGCCTGGTGCCGATCGCGCACGGCAACGACGGGCTCGGCTCGATCCGGATCCCGGCCGCCTGCTGCGGGCTCGTCGGCCTCAAGCCCGGCCGGGGCGTCGTCCCCGCCGGCATCGGCGCCAACGACTGGCACGGGCTCGCCGAGAACGGCATCCTCGCGACCACCGTCGGCGACGCGTCGCTGGGCTTCTCGGTCATCGCCGGCCGTACCCCCGAAGCGCTGCGGACGCCGGGGAAGCTGCGGATCGCCGTGTCGTCGCGCAGCCCCGCCACCGGCGTGTTCCCCGACGCGGGCGCCCGCAAGGGGCTCAGCGACGCCGTCCGCCTGCTGCTCGGCCTCGGCCATGACGCGGTGCGCGCCGACCCCACCTATCCGCCGGCGCTCGCCGCGAAGGTCCTCGCCACCTGGTTCGCCGGCGCGGCCGGCGACGCCGCAGAGCTGGACGTGTCGCGGCTGCAGCCGCGCACCCGCCGGCACGTGGCGCTCGGCGAGCGGGCGCTGCGCCGCGGCCTGGTCAAGCCCGCCGACCGGGACGAGTGGCGGGAGCGCTGCCGCAACTGGTTCCTGGCCGGCGGCCACGACGTGCTCGTCACCCCGGCCCTCGCGACCGCCCCGCCGCGCGCCGTGCGCTGGTCGGAGCGTTCCTGGTCGGCGAACATGCTGGTCAACACCCGCTACGCGCCCTACAGCGCGCCGTGGAACTTCGCCGGCTTCCCCGCGATCGTGATCCCGGTCGGTGTCCGGGCCGACGGGCTGCCGGCCGCGGTCCAGTTCGTCGGGCCGCCCGGCTCCGAGCTGCTGCTGCTCGCCCTCGCCGGCCAGGTCGAGCAGGCCGCGCCGTGGCGGCGGCACGCGCCGGGCTGGCCCCGCGTCGCGGCGCGGCGTTAGGGCGGGCGATGCGGCGGATCAGGGCGATCTCCGGCTGGGCGACCGCGGCGATGCTCGCGGTCGCCGGGGCGGCCCTCACCCACCTGTGCGTGGCGTTCCTGCCCCTCGTCGACATCTGGGCCGCGCACCGCCCCGGCACCGACGCCGCGGCGGTGCGCCTCGGCGGCTGGGCCGCCCTCGCCGTCGCGGTGCTGACCGCCTGGATCGCGTTCGCCGGCTGGGCCGGCCGGGCCCGGTCGAACCTCGCGGCGTTCGGCATCCGTGCCACGTCCGCGGTGCCGCTCATGGACGTCGCCGTCGGCAGCGTGGGCCGGTCACCGCTGCTGCGCCGCAGGATGACGGTGCTCACCTGGTTGTGGTGGCTCGGCCTGCTGCTCACGGTGACCGCCGTCGGCGTCGCCGTCCTGGCCGGCCTCGACAACCTGCGGGAGATCGACGACGTCCGGGAGCGGGTCGCCGCCGGCGGGACCGTCGACCGGGCGCTCGTGTCGCACCTGTTCGGCCGGCAGCTGCTGCTGCGCCTGCCCGGCGCGGCGCTCGGCATCGCCGCCGCGGTCGTCGCGCTGATCCTCATCGCCCGCGTGACCAGCGCGCAGTACGGCCGCGTCGCCCGCCTCCGCGGATCCCTCGTGCCACCGGCGACCCTGCGGGCGCTGCGCTCCACGAACGAGGACTGGACGGTGGTGCTGCCGGTCGCGGTCGGTGGCACGATCAGGGAATGACGGAACCTTCCTCGGGACTCGTGACGCTCGCCGACATCGAGGCGGCACGCGACCTGTTGTCCGGCGTGATCCGCCGGACCCCGGTCGAGCCCAGCCGGCCGCTCACCGCGAAGCTCGGCGGCCCTGCCTGGCTCAAGTGCGAGAACCTGCAACGGGCCGGATCGTTCAAGGTCCGCGGCGCGTACGTGCGGATCGCCCGGCTCAGTGCGGACGAACGCCGCCGCGGGGTGGTCGCCGCCAGCGCCGGCAACCACGCCCAGGGGGTCGCCCTCGCGGCCGGCCTGCTCGGCACCACCAGCACCGTCTTCATGCCCATCGGCGCGCCGCTGCCGAAGATCGCCGCCACCAAGAACTACGGCGCCGCGGTCCAGTTCGCCGGCGGCACCGTCGACGAGGCGCTCGTCGCCGCGCAGGAGTTCGCGGACCGCACCGGCGCGGTGCTGATTCACCCCTTCGACCACCCCGACATCATCGCCGGGCAGGGCACCCTCGGCCTGGAGCTGCTCGAGCAGCTGCCCGACGTGCGGACCATCGTCACCGGCATCGGCGGCGGCGGCCTCATCTCCGGCCTCGCCGTCGCGGTCAAGGCGCTGCGCCCCGACGTGCGCATCATCGGCGTGCAGGCGGCGGGCGCGGCGGCCTTCCCCGAGTCGCTGCGCGCCGGCCGCCCGGTCCGCCTGGCCGCGCTCGGCACGATCGCCGACGGCATCGCGGTCGGCCGCCCCGGTGATCTCACGTTCGCCCACGTCAGCAAGCTCGTCGACGAGGTCGTCACAGTCACCGACGAGGACATCTCCCGGGCGCTGCTCATGCTCCTGGAACGCGGCAAGACCGTCGTCGAGCCCGCCGGCAGCGTCGGCGTCGCGGCCCTGCTCGCCGGCGCCGTCGAGGTCGAGACCCCCACCGCCGCGGTCCTCTCCGGCGGCAACATCGACCCGATGCTCATGCTCCGGGTGATCGAGCACGGCCTCGCCGCCGCCGGCCGCTACCTGGCCTTCACCGTCCGCTGCGGCGACCGCCCCGGCCACCTGGCGAAGATCCTCTCCCAGATCGCCGAGCACGGCGCCAACGTCGTCGACGTCGCCCACCGCCGCCAGGACCCGCGCCTGCAGCTCGGCGAGGTCGAGATCCACCTGTCGGTCGAGACCCGCGGCTCAGAACACTCCGACCGGCTGGTCAATGCTCTCCGTTCGGCCGGATACACGGTGACCTTCGGCGCGTAGAAGATCCTTTGTGACCTTCGGCAAGCGGCTCGCGCACCGCCACACCTTCGCCACCTTCGACGCCTTCAGCCGTGGGGCCGACCGCAGCACGACGGTCGGCTCCGGTGTGCTCCTGGTGTCGTCGCTGCTGCTGTACGGGGTGGTCCTGGGCCTGCTCGCCACCGGGATCTGGCTGTGCACCGTCTCGACCCCCGGCATCCTCGTAGGGCTGGTGGTGATCGCCCTCGCGGTCCTCCTGCGCCCCCGCATGGGCCGGGTGCCGAAGTACGCGACCGAGGTCACCGCGGCGGAGGCGCCGCAGCTGCACGCGCTGGTCCGCGAGGCGGCCGCCGCGGTCGGTGCGCCGGTCCCGCGGGTCTACGTCGAGGTCGACCTGTTCGACGCGGCGGCCTACACGGTCGGCCTGCGGCGCCACCCGACCCTGGTGCTGGGCCTGCCGCTGTGGAACGCGCTGCCGCGGCAGTCCCGGATGGCGTTGCTGGGCCACGAGCTCGGCCACTTCGTCAACGGCGACCCGCGGCGCGGGCTGCTGGTCCAGCCGTCGTGGACGACCCTGGCCGAGCTCGACACGCTGCTCCAGCCGGAGTCCAGGCGGGAGGGTGACGTCTGGACGAGCGAGGGGTTCCTGGTCGTCTGGGTCGTCAGGCCGCTGCTGAACCTGGTCAAGCTGGTCGTGCGCGGCCTGCTGTGGGTGCCCAGGACCGCTCTCGCCGTCCAGGTGCTGCGGGAGGGGCAGCGGGCCGAATACCGCGCCGACCGGGTCGCGGCCCGGCTGGCCGGCCGCGCGGCCACCGTCGACCTGCTCGACACCCTGGTCGTGCTCGAGAGCCTCGGAATGCTGATCATGCGGGACGCCCGGGCCGGGCGGCCGGTCGCCGAGTGGCCGCAGACCACCCGGCAGCTGCTCGACGAGCTGCGGCCGCAGCTGGCGTCGCGGCGCGACGCGGAGACGGAGCGCGAGATCTCGCTCTTCGCCACCCACCCACCGTCGGGGCTGCGGGCCCGGCTGATCGAGGCGACCGCGCCGGAGTCGGCGGCGGTCGTGCTCGACAGTGCGCGCAACGAACGGATCGACGCCGAGCTGGCACGACACAGCGCCAGCTCGGCGCGGACCCTCAAAGCGTTGTGATGCTCAGCCGGCGAACGGCTCGAACGAGATGACCTTCACGGCGATCTGCGCGCCGCTCGGGGCGGTGTACTTCACCTGGTCACCCTTGGCGGCGCCAAGGATCGCCTTGCCCAGCGCGGACTCGGGGCTGTAGACGGTCAGGTCCGTCGTCGCCGCGATCTCCCGGGAGCCCAGCAGGAACGTCTCGGTGTCGTCCTCGTCGTCGTCGAACTGGATCGTGACGACGGTGCCGGGCGCGACCTTGTTGCTGGTCGGCGCCTCGCCGACGACCGCCTTGCGCAGGAACTCCTTCAAGTACAGGATGCGGCCCTCGGCCTTGCCCTGCTCCTCGCGGGCGGCGTGATAGCCGCCGTTCTCGCGCAGGTCACCCTCTTCGCGGCGAGCGTTGATCTCCGCGGCGAGCGCCGGCCGGTTGGCGATGTGCTCGTCCAGCTCGGCCTGCAGCCGGTCATATGCTTCCTGCGACAGCCAGGTTGTCCCCTGGTCGCCGTCGGTCGTCGACACTGAAGATCTCCTTACGGGCACGCTCGGTCAAACCACCAAAGTACCAGTGAGCCGCATCACCGTCGGCATGGAAAATGCTGGGTGCTCAGCGGGTGCGGCGCGGGCCGCAGGCCGGGACCTCCACGGTGACCGGCCGGGCGCTCGTCGCCAGCCGGTAGGTGACCGGTGCCTCGGCACCCTTCGGGACGTCGACCTCGGCCAGGCCGACCTCCTCGCCGCTGGCGGAGCGGGCCCGGACCCGGCAGGTCGCCTCCTTCGACGCGTCCTTGCGGACCACGAAGTCCACCGTGATGCCGTCGTCGCTGACCGCGTAGAAGCGCTGGACCTGAGGCTCGTACTCCTGCGGCCCGTACTGCTGGAAGAGCTTCACCGCGATGAGCACGCCGGCGACCCCCGCCACGGCGGCGAGGAGCACGACCAGCCAGGTGCGGCGCGGCCGGGGCTCCCGGCGGCGGCCATAGCGGCCGGGCGGGTACTTGGCTGTGGCGTGCGTCTCGGTCACGGGATGACGGTCCTCGTCGTTTCGTCGGAGGTACCGACCACAATAGGGTCGTAACCCGGGGCGCCCCCACCGCGGGGTTGACGGACACCTTGAGGAGAGCTTGTGAGCGGTCAGCGGAGCGGCTCGGACCGCTCACTGGTGTTGCAGTTTTTCGCTCAGGCCGGCGCCGGAGCGTCAGCGGAGGTGGCGGCGTGAGCGAGCAACTGCGATTGATGGCGGTGCACGCGCATCCCGACGACGAGTCGAGCAAGGGCGCGGCCGCGATGGCGCGCTACGCCGCCGAGGGCGTCGAGGTGCTGGTCGTCACGTGCACCGGCGGCGAGCGGGGCAGCGTGCTCAACCCGAAGCTCGACCGGCCCGAGGTCTGGGAGAACATCGCCACCATCCGCCGCGCGGAGATGGACCGGGCCCGGGAGATCCTCGGGGTCGACCAGGCGTGGCTGGGCTTCGTCGACTCGGGCTTCCCGGAGGGCGACCCGCTGCCGCCGCTGCCCGAGGGCTGCTTCGGCCTGATGGACCCCGAGGAGGCGGCGGCGCCGCTGGTCGAGCTGATCCGCAGGTTCCGCCCGCACGTGATCACCACGTATGACGAGGAGGGCGGCTATCCGCACCCCGACCACGTCATGACGCACAAGGTGAGCATGGTGGCGTTCGACGCCGCCGGCGACGCGGCCCGCTATCCCGGCACCGGTGAGCCGTGGCAGCCGCTGAAGCTGTACTACAACATGGGCTGGTCCCGGGTCCGCATGCTCGCGCTGCACGAGGCGATGCTGGAGACGACCGGCGAGTCGCCCTACACCGAGTGGATGAAGCAGTGGGAGGAGCGCCCCGACAAGGGCGACCGGGTCACCACCCGCGTGCCGTGCGGTGAATACTTCGAGGCCCGCGACGACGCCCTGCGCGCGCACGCCACGCAGGTCGACCCCGACGGCTTCTGGTTCGCCGTCCCGCTCGACATCCAGCAGAAGATCTGGCCCACCGAGGACTACGAGCTGGTGAAGTCGCACGTCGACACCCGCACGCCGGAAGACGATCTTTTCGCGGGCGTAAGGTAGGCAGTATGCAAGCGTGGCAGTTCCTCGCCGAGAACAACTTCGGCGACACCCGCTCGGGCGGTCTGGCCGGCCCCATGGGGCTGCTCATCATCGTCCTGCTCGCGATCGCGACGGTGTTGTTGATCCGCAACATGACCGCGCGGATTCGTCGCCTTCCCGCGGAGTTCCCGGATCCCGACAAACCCGCCACCTCGTCCGACGACGACCGCAGTGACGAGGGCTCCGACCTAGAATCGCGGCACTGACCACTGTTGTGCCTTTCTTCCGTGCTTTAGCCTTCACGGGGTGCGCGTTCCTTTCGCCGGACGCGTCTCCCTGTGGGGCAGGGAAGGGGGGCAGATGGTGGACACCCCGTTTGCCCACGGATCTGCTCACGCTGCGCATGCGGGCCGCCGCTTAGCGTCATTGTTGTCGGTCGATGCGGTGCATCGATGACACCCCTTCCGGCGCGCCTCACCGCCGCCGTGGCGTCCGTCGCCTTCGCCGGCGTGGCCGTCGCGATGGTGCTGACCGCCACGAGGCAGCCCGGCCTCTCGGGCCTGTCAGGAGCGATCGCGGCGAGCTTCGGCGTGGTGATCCTCGCCCAGCTCGCCCGTCTGAGAGTGCGCGCCGGCGCCGGCCAGGCCGCCTTCGCCTGGGGCGAGGCCGCGATCGTGATCCTGTGCGTCAACCTGCCGGCCCCGCTGATCCCGCTCGTCGTCCTGCCGGGCGCCGCCGTGTCGCACAGCATCCTGCGCACCGTCGACGCCCGCGCCGGTCGCGTCCGCACCGGGCGTGACCTGCTCTACACCGTCTCCGCGCTCACCCTGGCCGGCACGCTCGCCGCGGCCACCGCCACCCTCGTCGCGCCGGTCCACGACGCGCCCCTCACGCCGCACGGCATCCTCGCCCTGAGTGTCGGCGCGCTCGTGTACTGCGTCGTGTCGATCACCGCCACCGCCGCGCACGTCGCCACCACCCGGGGCGGGCGGACCGCCACCGTCGCCGCCGAGCTGCTGCGCGGCAAGCTGCTCATGGTCGTCGGCAACGTCGTCATCGGCCTGGTCGTCGTCTGGGCCTGCCTCACCGACGCGCTCCTGCTGCTGCTCCTGCCGCCGGTCCTGCTGCTGCTCCAGCAGCTCTACGCGAGCCGCATCGGCGACCGCGAGGAGCGCCGCACCTGGCACGAGTTCGCCGAGGCGACCCGCGACCTCAACCGGCTCGACGTGCGGGGCACCGCCGAGGCCGGGATCGAGGGCGCCCGGCGGCTCTTCGGCGCTTCGGGCGCGCAGGTCGTGCTGGCGGACGGCGCCGTCTTCGGCGCGAGCCCCGGCGAGGTCCCGGCGGCCCACCATCTGGTCGTCGGCGCGGTCGCCGTCGGCGAGCTGCGGCTGTCCGGGCTCGGCCGGCTCAGGCCCCGCAACCAGCGCATGCTCGACGCATACGGGGACGCCCTCGCCGCCGCCCTGCACGACGCGATCAGCCAGGACGAGCTGCGCTCGATGAGCGAGCGCACCACGTACGACGCCGTCCACGACCCCCTGACCGGCCTGTTCAACCGGGCGGCGCTGCTGTCGCGCGGCAACGCCCTGCTCCGCCGCCGCGGGCCGCACGACCCCGTCGCCATGCTGCTGCTGGACGTCAACGACTTCAAAGAGGTCAACAACGCCCTCGGCCACGCCGCCGGCGACGAGGTGCTGCGCGTGATCGCCGGCCGGGTCACCGAGGCCGGCGGCGCCGGCGACCTGCTCGCCCGCCTCGGCGGCGACGAGTTCGCGCTGCTCATCACCGACCTCGACACCGGCGGCGCCGACCTCGCCCTCGCCGCCGCCGTCGAGCGGGCCCGCAAGCTCGGCGCGCAGATCGCCGTGCCGATGCGGATCGACGGGGTGCTCCTGTCGAAGGAGCCGTCCATCGGCGTGGTGGTCGCCGCCGCCGGCGAGGTCGACCTCACCGAGCTGCTGCGCCGCGCCGACATCGCCATGTACCAGGCGAAGCGCGCCGTGCAGCCCGTCGCCTGGTACGACGCCGGGCGCGACGACGCCAGCACCGACCGCCTCGCCCTGCTCGCCGAGCTGCGGGAGGCGCTGCACGCCGGCGAGCAGCTCAGCGTCGAGCTGCAGCCGGCCGTCTCGCTGGCGCCCGGCGCGCAGCAGATCACCGGCGTCGAGGCGCTCGTGCGGTGGAAGCACCCGCGCCGAGGGCCGCTCGCCCCCGGCCAGTTCCTGCCGGTCGTGGAGGCCAGCGAGCTGATGGGCCCGCTCACCCGGTGGGTCCTCGACCGGGCGATCGGCCTCGCGTCCAGCTGGCGGCGCGCCGGCCTCGCCGTCCCCGTGTCGGTCAACATCTCCGCCCGCAGCCTCCTGGAGCGGCAGCTGCCCGAGGCGATCGGCGACCTGCTCGCCCGCCACCGCCTCCCGGCCGAGCTGCTCGTCCTGGAGATCACCGAGACCGTGATGCTGTCGCAGTCGCCCGTCATCGACGACGTCCTCGCCCGCATCCGGCGGCTCGGCGTCCAGCTCGCGGTCGACGACTTCGGCACCGGGTTCTCGTCGTTCACCGTGCTCACGCGGCTGCCCGTACAAGAGGTGAAGATCGACCGGGAGTTCGTCGCGCAGATGATCGACTCCCCGAAGGCCGAGGCGATCGTCCGGGCCACGGTCGAGCTCGGGCTGCGGCTCAAGCTGCGCGTCGTCGCCGAGGGCGTGGAGAACCCCGACCAGCGCGCCGCCCTGGCCGCGCTGGGCTGCACCTCCGCGCAGGGCTTCCTGTTCCACCCGCCGCTGGCCGCCGAGCGCCTGGCGGCCGTCCTGCGCGAGCGCCGCCAGGTGCAGCGCCGTCACCTGCGCGCCGAGGGCGCCGGGTAGTCCGTCCGTCACCGTGCGCATCGACGGTCCTCGGGGGTCGCGGACCGGTGCTAGGGTCTGCCACAGCGATTCTTGAGCGGGGGCCCGGGATGGCGATCATCGATGTGTCCGACCTACGGCGGACGTTCCGGTCCCGCAGCGGCCTGCGCCGCACCGAGAAGGTCGTCGAGGCCGTGCGGGGCATCTCCTTCCAGGTCGAGCGCGGCGAGCTGTTCGGCCTGCTCGGACCCAACGGCGCCGGCAAGACCACCACGATCAAGATGCTCATCACGCTGCTGCTGCCGACCGGCGGGCGGATCGAGGTGCTCGGCCACGACGTGGTCGCCAGCCCGCGCGAGGTGCGCCGCCGCGTCGGTTACGTCTTCGGCGGCGACCGCGGGCTGTATGAGCGCCTGTCCGGCCTGGACAACCTGCGGTATTTCGCCGAGTTGTACGCGGTGCCGGCCCGCGAGCAGCGCGCCCGCATCGGCGAGCTGCTCGACCTCGTCGGCCTGACCGGCCGCGAAAAGGAGCGGGTCGAGGGCTACTCCCGTGGGATGCGCCAGCGGCTGCACATCGCCCGCGGCCTGCTGCACCGCCCCGAGGTCCTCTTCCTCGACGAGCCCAGCATCGGCATCGACCCCGTCGGCGCCCGCGAGCTGCGGCAGACCGTGAAGGCCCTCATCGAGCAGGGCACCACGGTGCTGCTCACCACGCACTACATGTTCGAGGCCGACGAGCTGTGCGACCGCATCGCCGTGCTCGCCGGCGGCCGCATCGTCGCCGAGGGCACGCCCGAGCAGCTCAAGCAGAAGGTCAGTGTCGGCAACGTGGTGGAGGTCGAGGTCTTCGGCCTGCCCGACGGCGCCGGCGACCGGGTCCGCGCGTTGCCCGGCGTCCGCTCCCTGGTCATCGACGAGCGCGGCCCGGCCCAGGTCCTGCTCGTGCACGCCGAGCCCGGCTCCGAGGTGACCCAGCCGGTCCTCGGCGCGCTCGCCGGCGCCAGGGTCGGCCGGGTGGCGACCCGGCAGCCGACCCTGGAGGACGCGTATGTCGAGCTGGTCGGTGCCGCGTGACCTACGTCCGCGTCATCGGGCTCGCCTGGTGGCTGCAGCTGAAGATGCGCAGCCGCTCCGCCTTCGACGGGCTGCTCGGCGTCCTCTACCCGCTGTTCTTCTCCACCGTCGTCTTCATGATGTTCCGCCACGGCGACGCGTCGGGTGCCGCGCTGCTCAGCGCCGCCGTGGGCGCCAGCGTCATGGGCGTGTGGTCCTCGACCAGCACCACCGCCTCGGCCGCGCTGCAGCAGGAGCGCCGGCAGGGCACGCTCGAGCTGCTCGTCGCCGCGCCGACGCCCCTGCCCGTGGTGATCCTGCCGATCACGCTGTCGATGGCGACGATCGGCGCGTACAGCCTCGTCGTCACCCTCGTGTGGGGCCGCTTCGCCTTCGGCGTCGACCTCGCCATCCAGCGGCCCGTCCAGTTCGTGCTCGCCGCGACGGTCACCGTCGTGTCGATCGGCGTCCTGGGGTTCCTGCTCGCGGTCTCGTCCGTGCGGTATCGCACGGCGTGGGCCCTCGGCACCGCCCTGGAGATGCCCGTCTGGCTGATCAGCGGTTTCCTCGTGCCCCTGGACCTGCTGCCCGCGTGGATCCGCCCGATCTCGTGGCTGCTCGCGCCGACCTGGGGCATCGACGCGATCCGTGCCGCCGCCGAGGGGCGCGACGCCTTGCCCGCGCTGGCCGCCTGTCTGGGTCTTGCCGCGGTGTACGGCGTGGTCGGCTCCCTCCTGGCGGTCCGCCTCGTCGACGCCGCCCGCCGCCACGCCACCCTGGCGCTGACATGAGCGGCTGCTTCGCGGAGCGCCGCGGCGCCGCCGGGGTGCGGTCATGAGCGGCTGCTTCGCGGAGCGCCGCGGCGCCGTCGGGGTGCGGTCATGAGCGCCCTGCGGCTGTTCTTCCTGGGCGGGCTCACCAGCTACCGGGCGCTGTTCTCGTGGCTGAGCCCGTGGATCCTGATCCCGACGTTCATCGTCGGGCCGATCGCGCAGATCCTCTTCTTCGCCTATGTCGGCCGCGCTGCGGGCGTCGGCGACGACGGGTACTACGTCATCGGCAACGCCGTGCAGAATGCCGCCATCCCCTGCATCTTCGCGATGAGCATCACCGTCGGCGACGAGCGCCGCCAGGGGACCCTCGGCCTGCTGCTCGTCTCGCCGGCGCGGCGCATCCCGCTCTTCCTCGGCCGCGCACTGCCCGTCGTCGTCAACGGCCTCGCCGTCGCGCTCGTCGCGCTGCTCGCCGGGTCGCTGCTGCTGGACGTGCCGATCAGGGCGTCGTCGCTGCTGGCGCTCACCGGCGTGGTGGCGGTGTCGGCGTTCGCGTGCACCGGGCTCGGCCTCGCCAATGCGGCGCTGTCGCTGCGGGTCCGCGAGGTGGCCGTCCTGTCCAACCTGGTCGTCGGCGTCCTGCTCGTCTTCGCCGGCGTCAACGTCCCGCTGTCGGAGCTGCCGGACTGGATGGCCGTCGTCGCCGGCTGGCTGCCGCTGACCCACGGCATCGCGGCGGCCCGCGAGGTCGCGGCCGGCGCGGGGCTGGCGTCGGTGCGCGACGACGTGCTCGCCGAGGCGGGTCTCGGCGTGCTGTACGTGGTGATCGGCCTGGCCCTGCTCGTCTGGTTCGAGCGCGAGAGCCGCCGCAAGGCCACGCTCGACGTCGCCTGAAGCTTTTCGCCGGCTCCTCCACTTCGCCTCGGTCTCGTAGTGGAATGGAGCATTCCGTTCTGATAGACTGATCGCAGTCACCGAGTTGAGGGAGTGTCTGATGAGCTCGAACACCTGGACCGTCCTGGACGAGTCGCACGCGGCGCTGCGGGCGGTGCTCGCCGGGCTGCGCCCGTCGTACCTGCTGCTGCCGACGCCGTGCGAGCTGTGGAACGTCACCCAGGTCCTCCAGCACGCCGCGGGCGACCAGCTCGGCTACGCCGCCGCGATCACCGGCGAGGGCTGGCCGACGTTCGACCCGTTCGCGCCGTCGGGTGAGCTGGACGGCGACCTCGACGCGTTCAAGGCCTTCGTCGAGCGCACGATGCAGGCATCCGCCGCGGCCTGGGCGACCGTCGCCGCCGACGCGACCGACGCTCCCACGCCGCTGCCGCAGGGCAAGATGGCCGGCTGGCTCGGCGCCGGGGCGGCCGGCCTGGACGCCGCCGTCCACGCGTGGGACGTCGCGGTCGCGACCGAACAGCCGTCGCCGCTGTCCGACGGCCTCGCCGAGCGGCTGCTGCCGGTGGCGCGCGAGATCGTCGAGCCGCTGCGGGCTTACGGTGCCTATGCCGCGGCCCTGCCGGCCGACGACGCCGGCCCGGCGGTGACCCTGCTGCGCTACCTCGGCCGCGCGGCCTGACCCGCTCCGCAGTTGGGGGCCACCCAGCCGGGCGGCCCCCTGCGTGGCTCCCCGACCGTGGGTGACCGCTCCGGTACCGTCTGCGGCATGCGCGGGGAGCGGACGATCGTCGCCGGCTTCGTCATCGGTGCGGTCGCAATCGGGGCGTTCGTGGTCCTCGACCGGTATGAGAGATCCACCCAGTTCACGGACCTGCCCGGCGACGCGGACGTGCGCCTCGTCGGCAGGTTCACGCCGAAGCAGGTCGACCGCATCGCGTCCCTGCCCCAGGCCGCCGCCGTCGAGTGCGGCACCACCCTCTACGGCGTCACCGTCGTCACCTCCCGCGGCCTGCTCAACGGCGCGACGGTGCTGACCGCCGCCAGCCGGCCGGGCCTGCGCTGGTCGGCGGTGCGCTCGGGCACCTACCCGGCCTCCGACGCGCAGGTCCTCATCGACGAGCGCACCGCCGCCGCCCACGACATCCGCCTCGGCGAACGGACAACCCTGTCGCGCGGCCAGGCCGTCGTCAACGCCACCGTCGTCGGCATCGCGGGCCGCCCCGCGGACACCGCCGTCGGCCCGACCGCCCCGGTGTTCCTGCTCCCGTCAGGCGCGGTCGCCGCCCTGGACGGCGAGGCGTCCTGCGAGTCGGTGACGGTGGAGCTCCGCCGCCGCCGCGACGCGAGCACGTTCAGCAAGGCCGCCCACGACCTGCTGAACCCACCCCCCACCGTCATCTACGACGAGTCCCTCCGCGGCCACGTCTGACCTTCCCCGGCGACCTCCGGCGTCGTGCTGCTTCTCGGCGCGTGGGACCGCACGATGGGCCGCATCGTTGCCTGCCGGCCCACCACGACCCCGCCGCCTGGGCTTCCGCGACATGCCGCTGCTGCTCGGCCCCCGCGACCGGGCGCCTGCTGCTCGGCCCCCGCGACCGGGCGCCTGCTACTTGCCCTCCGCGACCGACCGCTGGTCGGCCTTCGTGGCGGGTCGCTGGTCGGCCTCCGCAATGGGCCGCTGGCCGGTCTCAGCGACCCGGCCACTGCTTGGTCTCCCCGCGACAGGCCGCTGCGTGGTCTCCGCGACCGACCGCTGCTTGGTCTCCCCGCGACAGGCCGCTGCGCGGTCTCCGCGACCGACCGCTGCCGACCGGGCTCAGGTGCGCCGCAACGCCGGCCGCTGCGGGCCGTGTACTGCCGCTCGTCCACCGGCTACGGCCCGCAACTCGCCGACATCGGCTCCGCACCACTTCGTCCGGCCCGGCGCGGGCATGCGATCACCGGCCCTGCACCAGTCCGTACCAGCCGGGACGAGCTTGCCATCACCGCTCTGCACCAGTCCGCGCCAGCCGGGACGAGTTTGCCGGCGTCGGCTCCGCACCACTCTGTGCCGGCTCGGGGCGGGTTTGCGATCGCTGGCTCTGCGCCAGTTCATGTCAGCCGGGACGAGTTTGCCGGCGTCGGCTCCGCACCACTCTGTGCCGGCTCGGGGCGGGTTTGCGATCGCCGGTTCTGCGCCAGTTCATGTCAGCCGGGACGAGTTTGCCGGCGTCGGCTCCGCACCACTCTGTGCCGGCTCGGGGCGGGTTTGCGATCGCCGGTTCTGCGCCAGTTCATGTCAGCCGGGACGAGTTTGCCGGCGTCGGCTCCGCACCACTCTGTGCTGCCTCGGGGCGGGTTTGCGATCGCTGGCTCTGCACCGGTTCACGTCAGCCGGGACGAGTTTGCCGGCGTCGGCGCTGCACCACGACGGCCTGTCGCTGCGCGTGTTCTGCTCCGGCCGCTACGGCTGCCGGCGGGGGACCACCTCGGCGGCCACGTCCGACCAGGTCAGGGATAGGCCGGACGCGGCTCGGGTGGCCCGGATCTCCATCATGTCGCCGAGGATCACGGCGCGGTCGGCGACGACGGGGGTGTCGTCCAGCGAGTACGTGATCCGCTCGCTGACGAACACCGGCGTGCCTACCTCGGCGTGCAGGTGCCCGGCCAGCTCCTCCTCCAGCACCGCGGGCCGGATCGTCTCGCTGGCCCTGGCGACGGCCACCCCGGCATCGGCCAGCGTCAGGTACAGCGACGCCGTGGCGAAGTCGGCCGCCCGGATCCGGTTGCCGAACGGCTTGCGAACCCACGACACCTGGTGCACGGCCGGCCGCCCGGCGAACGCCCTGACCCGCTCGAGCCGCAACGCCGGCGCCCCCAGTAAGACCGCGACCGGCGACGGAGGCCGGCGCAGCGCCTGGTCCAGCACCCGGGTCTGCACCTCGAGGCCCTGCTCGCGCAGGTCGTCCGCGAGGTTGCGCAGCGGGCCCAGCCGGTACGCCAGGTGCGGCGGCGCCACATACGTGCCCTTCCCCGCCCGCTGCACGATCAGCCCCTCGTCGCTGAGATGCCGCAGCGCCTGCCGGAGCGTCATCAGGGTCACGCCGTAGCTGTGGCTGAGGTCCCGCTGCCCGGGCAGCGCCGCACCAGGCGCATACTCCCCGGCGCGGATCTTCTCGGCCAGGTCGGCGGCGATGCTGCGATACCGCGGCTCGGCGTTGATGGCTCACCCTTCGTCCATGGCCTCCCGGATCGACCGGACATAGGCCCCGATCTCGGCCGGCGTGGCGCCGTCGAGCACCCGGCGCATGATCGCGGCGCCGATGACGACACCGTCGGCGAGGCGGGCTGCCTCGGCCGCCTGGGCCGGGGTGGAGATGCCGAATCCTAGCAACACAGGCAGGTCGCAGCGGCCGGCGAGCCGGCGCGCCAGGTCGGCGGCGGACGCGGCGAGGGTCTCGCGCTCGCCGGTCGTGCCCATGACCGTGACCGCATACACGAAGCCCCGGCTGCGCCGCGCGATCTCGCCGAGGCGCTCGTCCGGGGTGGCGGGGGACGCCAGCAGCACCAGATCCAGGTCCTGCTCTTCTGCCTTGGCACTTGCCTCGGCGCACTCCTCCAGCGGCAGGTCGGGGACGATCAGCCCGTCGAAACCGGCGTCGCGGAGGCTGCGGCAGAACGCGTCGTCGCGGACGAGGAGATTGGCATACGTGCTGGCGACGAGCGGCACGGCCCCGGCGACCTCCGGGATGCGGGCCAGGATGCCGCGCAGCGTCGCGCCCCGGGTGAGGGCCGCCTGGGTCGCCTCCTGGATCGTGGCGCCGTCGAGCGTCGGGTCGGAGAACGGCAGGCCGACCTCGATCGCGTCGGCACCGTTGTCGACCAGCGCCCGGAGGTGGTCGGTCCACTCGGCGACGGCGCCGCCGGTGAGATACGGCATCAGGACCTTGCGGTCGGTCGGCAGCTTCACAGCAGCTCCTTCAGTGCGGAGATGTCCTTGTCGCCGCGCCCGGACAGGGTCAGCAGGACGGTCGAGCCGGCGGGCAGCGTGCCGTCGGCGGCGGCACGGATCACCCACGCGACCGCGTGCGCGGACTCGAGCGCCGCCACGATCCCCTCGGTGCGGGCGAGCCGGACGACGGCGTCGACCACCTCGGCGTCGCTGACCGTCACATACCGGGCGCGGCCGAGGTCCCGCAGGTGCACGTGCTCGGGGCCGATGCCCGGATAGTCGAGCCCCGCGGCGATCGAGTGGGCCTCCAGGACCTGGCCGTCGTCGTCCTGCAGGAACATCGACCGCACCCCGTGCAGCACGCCGAGGCTGCCGCGGGTCGCGCCGGCGCCGCCCTCGGCCTCGACCCCGACCAGCTTCGCCGTGGTGTCGACGAACCCGGCGAAGGTCCCGGCCGCGTTGGACCCGCCGCCGACGCACGCCACGACGTGGTCGGGCACCGCCGCCGGCAGCGCCGTGGCGCACTGCTGGCGCGCCTCGTCGCCGATGACCCGCTGGAACTCGCGCACCATCCACGGATAGGGCATCGGGCCGAGCACGGATCCCATGCAGTAGTAGCTGTCGGCGGTCGAGCCGACCCAGTGCCGCATCGCCTCGCTGGTGGCGTCCTTCAACGTCCTCGCGCCGGTGCGGACGGGCACGACCTCGGCGCCGAGCATCCGCATCCGGAACACGTTGAGCGCCTGCCGCTCGATGTCGCGCTCGCCCATGAACACGGTCGCCGCCATGCCGAACATCGCCGCCGCGGTCGCCGTCGCCACCCCGTGCTGCCCGGCGCCCGTCTCGGCGATCAGCCGCTTGTGCCCCATCCTGCTCGCGAGCAGCGCCTGGCCGATCACGTTATTGATCTTGTGTGAGCCCGTGTGGGTGAGGTCCTCCCGCTTGAGCAGCAGCGTCACGCCGAGCTCGGCGGACAGCCGCACCGCGGGGGTCAGCGGCGTCGGCCGGCCGGCGTGCGTGGCGAGCAGGCCGGCCAGCTGGTGCCGGAACGCGGGGTCGGCCCACGCCTCCCGGAACGCCTCCTCGACCCGCCGGCAGGCGGGGATCAGGGACTCGGGGACGTAACGCCCGCCATAGTCCCCGAACCTGCCCAGTGGTCCCGGGTCGTCCATCAGCCGGACGCGCGACGGCGTGCGGCTCGGCCGGATCAGCAGATCGCCCATGCCCACTCCCAGAGTTCTAGAACAGTTGCGACAGTTCTAGAACAGTGACAGACTCCGTGGTGGAAGTCAACGCGGCTGGGGTCGCGGGGCGGACGCCACATGGCGTAGCGTCCTGCGTCGATCGACCAGGACGGGGGAACCATGGACGCATCGACCGTCAGCGTGCCGCCACGCGTGGCCGCGCTCGCGGAGCGGCAGCAGCTCGGCGCGCACGTCGCCATGCACAAGGGCGACCACCCGGTGGTGGAGTGCGCCACCGGCCTCGTCATCTCGGCGATCCTGTTCGGTGCCGCCGCCCTCATCAGCTGGATCGTCTCGTCCATCGAGTTCCTCCAGGTGAAGGCGCTCGCCCTGATCGTCGTGCTGCTGGCGATCGCCGGCCTGGCCGCGGCGGGCTATGCCTTCTACCGGCTCTTCGGCGCCTACGTCGTCGTCCACCACTACGAGCACGGCCTGGTGTGGAGCCGCAACCGCAGCGTCGACGCCGCCCCGTTCTCGTGGATCGACGAGATGTACGTCACCCGCAAGGACGACAAGATCACCGCAGCCGGCCTGGTCACGCTCGACGGCCGCGCGGTGGACATCACCGGCGCCGACAAGACGGACTACAAGGCATTCGTCGAGCGGCTCGAGGCGGAGCTCGTCGCCCGCCGGTGCCAGATCCGGCCGGCGCGACGGGAGGTCGGCCGCGGCCCGGCCGGCGTCGGCCTCAGCGACCGCGCCATCGCGGTCCTCGCCGTCATCGTCGGTGGTCTTCTCGTCGCCGCCATCGCCGTCCCGCTGTCCAGGGCCGGGCTGCCCGGCCCGATGGCGGCGGTCATCGGCTTCCTCGTCATCGGCGTCACCGTCGGCCTGCTCGGGACCCGCTTCGACGGCCGGATCGCCGTCGTCGGCGCGATCTTCGCCGCCATCGGCGGTCTCGTCACGATGATCGCCGTGGCCGCCCTGATCCCGCAGGTCAACAAGTACGTGACGGCGACCGTGGTCCTGGCCCTGGAGATGGGCGTCCTGTCGGTGGTGCTCAATGCGTACCGGCGCCTGCCCGCACTGCGCCCGACCCGCGCCCGGCAGCGGCTGGCCTCCCAGCGCGGCTGGGAGTTCCTGCCCTCGCTCGCCGTGCCCGTCCCCGGCCCGCAGACCGGGCGCGCCGTCATCGGCGTCCAGGAGCACGCCCAGTCCGTCGACCTGTATGACGTGCTCAGGGGCACCGTCGACGGCGTGCCGGTGCTCGTCGGAGACCGGTACCGGCGCAAACCCCGCCGCTCCGACCCGGTGCAGACCATCTGGATGGTGCCGCTGCCCACCCCGGTGCCGTATCTGTCGCACACCGCCTTCGACCAGACCGGCCAGGTCGCCCCCGGTGCGCCCGACCCCGCCCTCGCGAGCCTCTTCGCCGGCCGCGTCCCGGTCCCCGAGCTCTTCATGGCCGTCCCGCCGTGGTGGATCGAGGGGCAGTATCTGCTGTGCGAGGGCTCCGGCGACCTGGACGTCGTCGTCGCCTGGTCCACCCGCTTAACCCGCGCCGTCGCCGCCATGCCCTGGGACGCCGTCCGCGCCGCCATCCCCAACGGCCACCGCGCCTGAGCCTCGCCCGCATTGCACGGCCTGCCGTCGTCCGGACCGGGTCGACGGCCCGGCGGAGGGAGTCTGCGCGCAGCGTCTCGTCGGTGGGAGCCCGCGTCGGGTCGACGGCCCGGTGGAGGGAGTCTGCGCGCAGCGTCTCGTCGGTGAGCCCGCGTTTCGCCGGCCTCGCTGGCTGACCGTCATCCAATGGGTATGGCGCCCCGCCGCCGTTGAGACACACGGGGGTGGCGCTCGGCCGTGGCCACCCCAACGGGCATGGGCCTCGGGCGTGTAGCGCTGCGTCCGGGCGGGTGCGGCGGCCGCTCGCGTGATCTGGATCAAGTGCGGGTCGGGGCTGCCGATGGAGGCGGGCGGGGTCGGCGGTCGGATCAGGGATGGACCCGCGTCGCCGTACACGGCGAGCACTGTGTCCGCGGTCTGGTAGCCCCTGTGTGCCGACCGTCCAATGTGGCGGGTCGGCGCGTTGTCGAACTGGCGGAACGACTCCGTCGAGGCCACCGCGACAGCCGCGAAGAGCGGCCCTCCAGCGGCCTCGATGAGTGCTTGCGGCGGGTGGTGCCAAGTGTCTTTCGAAAACTATGGTGGATTCTGTTTGATTAATGGGCGCATGTGAGCTGTTCCGTTCGGGAATGTTTCATGTTACGTTCCCGGAACCTGGGCCCTACCCAAGCCCGTCGATGCCCGCCACAACGCTCGCTGCCAGCGCGCGGCCGATCGCCAACCGGCCGCGGGCCGGTTCCGCGTGCTCTTTCCCGCCAGAAGGAGTTCGATGCGCCACCTCCTCGCCCGCACACTGGCCGTCCTGACCGTCGTCGCCGGGGGGCTGGTGGCGTCGGGTGCGCCGGCCTCGGCCGTCGTGCCGAAGACGCCGCCGCTGACGACGCCGTGGACCAGCCAGGTGTCCACGACGAACCCGCTGCCCGAATACCCGCGGCCGCAGATGACCCGCAACGAGTGGCAGTCGCTCAACGGGGAGTGGGAGTTCCTGAACCCCGCCACCGACGGCGCCGGCAACGTGAACCGCTACGCGGCGCCGCCGCTGGGGCAGACGCTGCCGGAGCGGATCCTGGTGCCGTTCCCGGTCGAGTCGGCGCTGTCCGGCATCATGCGCAACGACAACCGTGACCTGATGTTCTATCGGCGGACGTTCACCGTGCCGGCCGGGTGGAACGGGCGGCGCGTCCAGCTGCACTTCGGCGCCGTGGACTACGAGGCCACCGTGTGGGTCAACGGGGTGCAGGTCACCACCCACAAGGGCGGCTACGACCGGTTCGAGGTCGACATCACGCCGCAGCTCAACGGCGGTGTCAACGAGATCGTCGTGCGCGTGTACGACCCGACCGACGGCCGCGGCGAGAAGCAGCCGATCGGCAAGCAGACCAACAGCCCGAGCGGCATCTTCTACACGCCGACGTCCGGGATCTGGCAGACGGTGTGGCTGGAGCCGACGCCGGTGTCGTCGATCTACTCCGTCGACATCTACGCCAACCTGGCCAACAACACCGCGCGGGTCAGGGTCTTCACCCGCGGCAACGTCACCGGGCACACCGTCTTCGCCGAGGCGATGAACGGCACGACCATCGTCGGCAGCGCGACCGGCGGGTTCACCGAGTTCAGCGTGCCGGTGCCGAACGCGCGCCGGTGGTCGCCGGACGACCCGTTCCTGTACAACCTGCGGGTCTCGCTGCGCAACAGCGCCGGCGCGACCGTGGACCAGGTCGTGAGCTACTTCGGGATGCGGGAGATCGGCAAGAAGCTGGTCAACGGCGTGCTCCGCCCGACCCTCAACGGGGAGTTCATCTTCCAGGCCGGCACGCTCGACCAGGGCTTCTGGCCCGACGGGCTCTACACCGCGCCGACCGACGCCGCGCTCGCCTCCGACCTGCAGAAGCACAAGGACCTCGGGTTCAACATGGTCCGCAAGCACATCAAGGTCGAGCCCGCGCGCTGGTACTACCACGCCGACCGCCTGGGCCTGCTGGTGTGGCAGGACATCCCGTCGACGCAGGCGTTCGACGCGAACCGGACGCCGGCGCAGATCGCCGAGCTGGAGACCGAGGCGCGCGAGATCATCGACGAGCACCGGTTCTCGCCGGCGGTCGTCACCTATGTACCGTTCAACGAGGGCTGGGGCGAGTGGAACCTCGCCGACACCCAGCGGATCACCACGGACCTGAAGAACTACGACCCGACCCGCCTGGTGAACCCGCACAGCGGCTACAACTGCTGCGCGTCCAAGGGCGACCCCGGCACCGGCGACATCATCGACTGGCACATCTACACCGGTCCTGACGCCCCGCTGCCGTCATCGACCCGCGTCTCGGTCCTCGGCGAGTTCGGCGGGATCGGCCTGCGCACGTCCGGGCACGAGTGGAGCCCGGACGGGCAGTTCTTCGCGTACGAGCAGGTGTTCAGCAACGCGCAGCTCAACGACCGGTTCACCGGCATGATCCGCGACACGCAGGCGCTCATGACGACGCGGGGCCTGTCGGCGTACGTGTACACCGAGATCACCGACGTCGAGGGCGAGTACAACGGGCTGCTCACCTACGACCGGCGGATCCAGAAGGTCGACACCAACCTGGTCCGCGCCGCGAACACCAACCTCATCAACGCGTCGAAGAACCTGAACGCGGCCGTGCCGATGACCCTCGGGCACGTCAGGTCGTTCCAGGTGACCACGGCCGGGCTGACGAACCGCTACCTGCGGCACTCGAACAGCTTCGCCCGCACCGACGTGCTCAGCTCGGCGAGCGCCGACGGGGCGCGGCAGGACGCGTCGTTCCGCACGGTGGCCGGCCTGGCCGACCCTCGGTGCTACTCGTTCGAGTCCGTGAACTTCCCCGGCCAGTACCTGCGGCACGCCAACTCCCGCGTCCGCATCGACCCCGACACGGGCGGCAGCTTCGCCGCGGACGCGACCTGGTGCAGCCGGCCCGGGCTGGCGGCGGGCGGCACGTCGTTCGAGTCGTACAACTTCCCCGGCTCGTACCTGCGCCACTACGCCGACAACGTCTACCTGGCGCGCAGCGGCGGCGCCAACGCGTGGGACACCGCGTCAGGCTTCGCCGCCGACGCGACCTGGAACACGGCGAACCCGGCACTGTGGCGCAGCTCGGTGCTGCTGCAGACCGACGTGCGCAAGTCGCTGCAGGTCACCACGTGGGGCTTCACCGACCGCTACCTGCGGCACTCGGACAGCCTCGCCTACACCGAGATCGTGAACGGCGGCAGCAGCGCCCTGCTGAAGGCCGACGCCACGTACACGGTGCGGCGCGGGCTGGCCGACTCGTCGTGCTACTCGTTCGAGTCGGTGAACTTCCCCGGCCAGTTCCTGCGGCACGCCGACAGCCGGGTCCGCAACTCGGTGAACGACGGCTCGGCGCTGTTCCTCGCCGACGCCACGTTCTGCGCCCGCCCGGGCATCGGCGGCACCGGCATCACGTTCGAGTCGATCAACATCCCCGGCTCGTACCTGCGGCACTTCGAGTCGCAGGTGTACATCTCCGCCGGCAACGGCACCGGGTTCCAGCGGCCGCAGGCGCTCAGCGCCGACAGCAGCTGGAACCTGGCCGCACCGTGGGCCCCGTGACGCCCTAAGCGTTGAGGCCCGCGATGGTGGCGGAGAGGGCGGCGTCCTTCTCCGCCACCATCGCGCGCAGCGACTCCTGGAAGTCACGGACCTTCGCCAGCAGCTCGGGGTCGCCGACGGCGAGGATGCGGGCGGCCATCAGCCCGGCGTTGCGGGCGCCGCCGATCGCCATGGTGGCGACGGGGATGCCGGCCGGCATCTGCACGATCGACATCAACGAGTCCATGCCGTCGAGGTATTTCAGCGGTACCGGCACCCCGATGACCGGCAGGGGAGTGGCGGAGGCGACCATGCCCGGCAGGTGCGCCGCGCCGCCGGCCCCCGCGATGATGACCTTCATCCCGCGGGCGACGGCCTCGCCGGCGTAGTCGAGCATCAGGTGCGGAGTGCGGTGGGCGGAGACGACCCGTACCTCATAGGACACGCCGAACTCGTCCAGCGCCTCGGCGGCGAGCCGCATCACGGGCCAGTCGGAGTCGCTGCCCATGATGATGCCGACGTCGGTCAATGCACATACCCTTCTTCGAGGATCCGGGCGGCCCGGGCGGCGCGCCGGCGGCAGTCTTCCATGTCGTCGCCGAGGACCGTCACGTGGCCGATCTTGCGCCCCGGCCGGACCTGCTTGCCGTACAGGTGGACCTTGGCGCCGGGCTCCTCGGCGAACAGGTGGTGCAGCCGCTCGTCGATCGGCATCCCGCCGGGCGCGCCGCCGAGCACGTTGGCCATCACGACCGCGGGGGCGGTGAGCCTGGTATCGCCCATCGGGTAGTCGAGCACGGCCCGCAGGTGCTGCTCGAACTGCGAGGTCCTGGCGCCCTCGATCGTCCAGTGCGCGGAGTTGTGCGGGCGCATCGCCAGCTCGTTGACCAGGATCTTCCCGGTCGTCGTCTCGAACAGCTCCACGGCGAGCACGCCGACCACGCCGAGCCGGGTGGCGATGTCGATGGCGAGCCGCTGCGCCTCGACGGCCACGTCCTCGTCGAGCCCGGGCGCCGGCGCGAGCACCTCGACGCAGATGCCGTCCTGCTGCACGGTCTCGACGACCGGGTAGGCGGCCACCTGGCCGAGCGGCGACCTGGCGACGACGGCGGCGAGCTCCCGCTTGAGCTGGACGCGTTCCTCGCCGATCAGCCCCGCCACGTCCGGGATGTCGGCGACCGAGTGGGCGACGAAGACGCCGCGGCCGTCGTAGCCACCCGTGGCGGTCTTGACGATGATCGGCCAGCCGACCTCGTCGCCGAACTGCTGGAGGTCGCCGTCCGTCCAGCGGGGCACGGGGAAGCCGAGCTCCGCGAGGTGGGCGCGCATGTCGCGCTTGTTCTGCGCGTACCGGAGGGCGTCGGCCCCCGGCAGCAGCGTGACACCCTCCGCGGCGAGCGTGCGGATCAGGTCGCCGGGCACGTGCTCGTGGTCGAAGGTGACCACGTCGCACCCCTTCGCGAACGCCCGCACCGCGTCGATGTCATCGTGCCGGCCGATGACGACGTCGGCGGCGACGAGCGCGGCCCCGTCGTCGGCGGAGACGGCGAGCACCCGGAGCGACTGTCCGAGGGCGATGGCGGCCTGGTGGGTCATGCGGGCCAGCTGGCCGCCGCCCACCATGCCCACGACGGGGAGTCCGGTTCGCGAGTCCATAGGCTGGTGAGCCTAGCGTTTTCCGGTCGCGGCACCCGAGTCCCGGGCGCCGCGACCGGCACGGATCACACCGGCGGGCCCTCCCGGCGGTGCCCGGCGTGGATCACACCGACGGGCCCTGCTTGCGGAGCTCGTCGACCTGGGTCATGGCCTGGCGGAGCTCGGCCAGCCACGACTCGGCGTGCTGGCCGACGAGGGCGACGCACCAGGCCAGCGCCTCCGAGCGGGACCGGGCCACGCCGGAGTCCACGAGGGTGTCCAGGACCTGCCGCTCGGCCTGCCGCAGCCGGGTCATGACCGGCGCGGAGAACGTGGTGAACAGCTCCCGGGTCTCGCCGACCCGCACGCCCCACGCGACCTTGCGCTGGTAGCGCCGCTCCAGCTGCTGGGCGATGCCGATCCGCTGGTCGCGGGTGGTCTCCCGGAACCCGGCGATGCGGCCCTGCTCGGCGGCGGACCGGTCGGCGTCGGTCGCGTCGTCGGGGAGGGGCGGGTCGCTGAGCCGGCCGACGATGGTGATCTCGTCGCGGTCGATGGTGATCTCGGCGGGCCCGGTGAACCAGCCGTCGGGCAGCGCGCCGCCGATCCAGGCGGGCGCGTCGGTGGCGGGCGGGGGCTCGCTGCGCGGACCGCCGCCGCGGCCCCATTCTCCTCGTCGCATCTGCTTACTCCCTTACTCGCTTGCTCCAGCAACTCTGATTACATGATTACACCGTTACAAGAGCATGCCAAAGAAGGGCGTGTTCGCCCTGAGGGGAACGGCGCTCCTAGCCGAGGCCTGAGACCAGGTCCTCCAGCTCGGTGACCGGCGCGTCGCAGACGAAGCCGCGGCAGATGTACGCCGTGGGCCGGCCGTCCCGCAGGATCCGGCTCTCCAGCAGCGGCACCCCCGGCGTGTCCGGCGGGCCGGCGACGACCACCGCGCCGGGCGGGGCGTGCCACCAGGCGGCGGTGACGAGCGGGTCGTGGCGGTCCTGGGTGGCGATCGCGATCTCGTACGGGCCGGACAGCAGCGCCTCGCCGACCGCGCACGCGTAACCGGTGAACCGGCCGTGGGTGGCCGCCACCATGGCGACCGTGGCCAGGGCGCGCTCCGCCGCCTCCCGCTTCGCGGTGTCCGCCGTCAGCGCCGAGTAGGCGACGAGCGCCGCCGCGATCGCCGACAGGCCGGACGGGGTCGCGTTGTCGGTCACGTCGGCGGGGCGGCTGACCAGCTGCTCCGCGTCGTCGGCCGTGTCGAAGAAGCCGCCGGCCGGGTCGGCGAACCGCTCGAGGGCCACGTCGAGGAGCCGGCCCGCGAGGGTCAGCCACTCGCCGTCTCCGGTCGCCTGGTGCACCGCGCAGAACGCCTCCGCGACGGCGCCGTAGTCCTCCAGGACGCCGGCCGGAGCGCCGGCGACGCCGTCGCGCGACACCCGCCGCAGGCGGCCGTCGACGAGGTGGGTCTCCGCCAGATACCGCGCGGTGTCCACGGCGAGCTGGACGGCCTGCTGGTCGCCATACACCTGGCCGAACTCGATCAGCGCGGTGATGGCCAGCCCGTTCCACGCCGCGACGATCTTGCCGTCGCGGCTGGGCTGCGGCCGGGCGTCCCTGGCCTCCAGCAGGCGCCGCTTGATGTCGAGCCAGCGCTCCAGGTTGAGCGGGTCCTCCGGCAGCTGCAGCACCGACGCGCCGTGCTCGAACGTGCCGTCGGCGGTCACCTCCAGCAGGTAGCGCGCCCACGCGCCGTCGATCTCGCCGAGCACCTCGTCGATCTGCTTCGGTGTCCACACGTACGTGAGGCCCTCGACGCCGTCGGTGTCGGCGTCCAGCGCCGAGATGAACCCGTGGCCGTCGTGCAGGTCGCGGCGCAGGAAGTCGGCGACCTCGCCGGCCACCCGCCGCGCGGTGCCGCCGCCGGCGATGCGGTCGAGCTGCACATACATCCGCAGCAGCAGCGCGTTGTCGTAGAGCATCTTCTCGAAGTGCGGCACCGTCCACGTCTCGTCCACCGAGTAGCGCGCGAAGCCGCCGGCGAGCTGGTCATACATCCCGCCCCGGGCCATCCGCTCGGCCGTGTACCGCACGATGCCCAGCACCTCGTCGTCGTGGGTGCGCTGGTAGTGCCGCAGCAGGAACAGCAGGTTCATGTGCGGGGGGAACTTGGGCGCCCCGCCGAACCCGCCGTGCTCCTTGTCGTAGGCCTTCACGAGGCTCTGCGCGGCCGCGTTGAGGACGCCCTCGTGCATCGGGCCGGCGGGTGGCTTCGCGGCGACCTGCCTGATCGCGTCGACCACCGCCGCGCTCTGCTGGAGCACCGCGTCGCGCTGGGTCCGCCAGGCGTCCGACACGGCGTGGACGAGCCGCTGGAACGCGTCCCGCGGGAAGTAGGTGCCGCAGTAGAACGGCTCCCCGTCGGGCGTGGCGAACACCGTCATCGGCCAGCCGCCCTGCCCGGTCATCGCCTGCGTCGCCGTCATGTACACCGCGTCGACGTCCGGCCGCTCCTCCCGGTCCACCTTCACCGGCACCGTCAGCTCGTTGACCAGCGCCGCGACGCCCTCGTGCTCGAACGACTCGTGCGCCATCACATGACACCAGTGACATGCGGCGTAGCCGACGGAGATGAGCACGGGAACGTCCCGGCGTCGTGCCTCCTCGAACGCCTCAGGCGACCACTGCCACCAGTCGACCGGGTTGTCCTTGTGCTGCTGCAGATACGGCGAGGTCGCGTCGGCGAGACGGTTGGCCATGCCCCAACCCTATGCCGGACCGTCGCGGACGACCGCCACTGCGCCGGGCTCGACCGTGACGCCCCGCACGTCGGCCGGGGTCCCGCCGTGGTTGATCGCGAACAGGAACGGCGGCCGGCGCACCACCTCCACGGTGTCCGGAAGGTCCGGCAGCCGCGCCAGCAGGGGGCTCAGCCCCGCTCCGTCGTACACCTGCCGCAGCAGCGGGCCGAGATCCGCCGGGCGGGTGGAGACATACCAGGCGACGCCCCGCCCGTGCCGGTGGCGGGTGACGGCCGGGCCGCCCGGCGCCGGCCCGTCCACATAGGACAGCACGGCCTCCGCGCCCGCGAGGACCACGTGCTCGGCCCAGACGTCGGCGGTGGAGCCGTCGCTGAGGGTGACCCGCTCGCCCGCGCGCAGGGGCAGGAACTCCTCGACGGTGAGGCCGAGCAGGTCGCGCAGCGCGCCCGGGTAGGGGCCGTCGGGCACGGTGTCGTCGGTGTCGACGATGCCGGAGAAGTACGACACGACGAGCGTCCCGCCGCCGGACACATACCGGTCGAGGTTCGCCGCGGCGGCCGGCGTCGTCAGGTACAGCGACGGCACCACGACCAGCGGATACCGCTCCAGGTCGGCCGACGGGTGCACGAAGTCGACGGTCAGGTGGTCGCGCCACAGCCGCCCGTAGTAGGCCTCGACCCGCTCACGGAACGCGAGGTCCACCGACGGCCGCCACTCCAGCTCGAGCGCCCACCACGACTCCCAGTCCCAGACGACGGCGACGTCCGCAGCGACCCGGGTGCCGCGCACCGCGCCCAGGCCGGCGAGCCGCTCGCCGAGCTCGGTGACCTCGCGCCAGATCCTGGTGCCGGTGCCGCCCTGCGGCAGCATCGCGGAGTGGAACTTCTCGGCACCCGACCGCGACGCCCGCCACTGGAAGAACAGCACCCCGTCGGCGCCGCGGGCGACGTGCGCCAGGCTGTTGCGGGCCAGCTCGCCGGGGCGCTTCGCGATGTTGCGCGGCTGCCAGTTGACGGCGCCGGTCGAGTGCTCCATGAGCAGCCACGGCGCGCCCCCGGCGAGGCCGCGGGTGAGGTCCGCGCACATGGCCAGCTCGACGTGCCGGTCGTCCCGCTCGGCGGTCAGGTAGTGATCGTTGGCGACGACGTCGACCTCACGCGCCCACTTCCAGTAGTCCAGCCACTTGCAGTTGGCGATCATGAAGTTGGTGGTGACCGGGACGCCGGGGGAGTGCTGCTTCAGCGCGTCGCGCTCCCGCCGGTAGTTGGCGAGGTGCGTGTCGGAGCAGAACCGCAGGAAGTCCAGCTGCTGGGCAGGGTTGACGGCGGTCGGCGCGAGCCGCGGCAGGTCGATCTCCTCCCAGTCGCCATACCGCTGACCCCAGAAGGCCGTGCCCCACGCGGCGTTCAGCGCGGGCAGGTCGCCGTGCCGGTCGCGCAGCCACCCGCGGAACGCCGCCGCGCACGTGTCGCAGTAGCAGTGGGCGTTGACCCCGGCATACTCGTTGTGGACGTGCCACAGCGCCAGCGCCGGATGCCCGCCATAGCGCCGGGCGAGCTGCTCGGCGATCGCTCGCGACGCCCGCGCGTAGTCGGGGGAGCTGGGGCAGAAGCTCTGCCGGCCGCCCTGCCCCAGCACGTGCCCGGCCCGGTCGACGAGCCGGGCGCCCGGGTGCTGCCGGATGAACCACGGCGGCGGCACGGCGGTCGGCGTCCCCAGGTCGACCCGGATCCCGGCGCCGTGCAGCAGGTCCAGCACCCGGTCGAGCCACTCGAACGTGTGCCGCCCCTCGGCCGGCTCGACCAGCGCCCAGCTGAACATGCCGACGCTGACGAGGTTGACCCCGGCGGCCCGCATCAGCTCGACGTCCTGCGCCCAGACCTCCTCGGGCCACTGCTCAGGCGTGTAGTCGCCCCCGTACGCGAGCATCTAACTTTCCAGGATCCTCGCCAGGGCGTCGAGGTCGGCCTGGACCGCCGCGCAGTCCCGGTCGAACTCCTCGTCCGTCATGCCCGGCTGCCGGCGCACGCTGAACACGACCTCGCTGCCCGCCCCGTTGGCGGTGACCCGCATCGGGTTGTAGAACGTCTCGCCGGACGGCACCGTCACGTGGTGGTCCATGACGCCGAACGGGTTGTCCGGCGCCCAGTCCAGCAGGATCCGCCCCATGTCCGAGTCGGCGACCCATTGCCCGTCGACCCACTCGACGGACTTCAGCAGACCCGGCGCCCAGGCGGGCAGGTTCGCCGGGTTCGACGCGTATGCGTAGACGTCCCCTGCCGATCGGTTGATGCTGCGGCTGACGTGTCGGGACTCCATCATGGGTCTGATTCTGCCCGGCGGGTACGACAATTTCGGCCCCGCCAGGCAGATGTCAGCGGCGGTTGCGCTGCCCCGGGGTGATGTAGCCGACCCAGACGACGTCGCCGCTGTCCAGCCGCAGGGTCACCGCCGCGTCGTCGGGCACCGGCACCGGGATCGTGACCGTCGCCCACGCGGTGGCGCTGCCCTGGTTCGGCAGCGGCGTCTGCGACGGGTCCGACAGGAACAACCCGACCGCGATCCCGCCGCCGTACGTGTTGAGCGTGGCCGGGAAGTCGTTGTCGCCGGCGCCGTAGTTGGTCGGCTGGAACATCCCGCTCATCGGCGCCCCGACGAGGTTCGTGTACAGCGTGACGCCCGCGGGCACCGGGAATCCGCGGTCGGTGTCCAGCACCGCCGTGTCGAAGTCCGCCAGGGTGCTGCTGTCCTGCCCGAGGTAGAACAGCACCCTGTCGCCGGACGGCAGGTTCACCGCCGACAGCGGCCGGCGCCGGTCCCCGCCGCCGTCGGTCGCCTGCGCGGTCCCGGCGGAGCTGAGCACGACAGCCACCGCCGCCAGCGTCGCGGCCAACGGCCCAGTTTTCTGTGCAAGGGAGTCCTCCCAGGGTGGGGTGTGGCCGCGACCGTAGGTCGCACCCCCGGGGAAACCCCAGGCCTTTCGAAAGGTTTACGGCAGGTCGGCGGAGAGCGTCTTGAAGTACCGCTGCGCCGACCACGCCTCGCGGTCACCGATGACGTACAGGCGGCGCTTGGCCCTGCTGACGGCGACATTGAGCAGGTTGGGGCGGCTCGCGGCCCACCGGCGGGCGCCGGGGCGGGCCGGGTTGCCGCCGAGCACGAGGATCACCACGTCGGCCTGCTTGCCCTGGGCGGTGTGCACGGTGCCCGCGGTGAGCCCCGGGAACCGCCGGGCCCGGGCGGCGACCTGCCGGGCGATGTCCCGGAACGGGGCGATGACCATCACCTCGGACATGTCGACACCGACCTCGTCGAGCACGCCGAGGACTCGGTCCAGCCGGCGGCCCTCGTCCGGGATCCAGTGCCCCTGCGCGTCGGCGCCGGCGACGTCGATCCACTTGGATTCGGGCAGGGTCGGGAACTCGGCGGCGAACCGGTCGCGGGCCGTGGTCCCGGTACCGTCGATCATCAGCCCGTCGTACGCGATGGCGTTGACGATGTCGAACATCGGCCGGTCGCAGCGGCGGTGCACGGTGAGCGGGACGCCGACCCAGATCTCGTCGTCGCCGTCGGCGGGCAGGCTGGTGCCCAACGGTGTGAGACGGTCGGCCAGCCGCTGCACGGACGTGCGGCTGGTCAGCCACTCCTCGTCGACGCCGAGCTCCGCCCGGATGGCCTGCTCGGCGCGGAACGGCAGCATGGTGACGGGCTCCAGCTGCAGCGGGTCGCCGACCACCACGCAGCGGCGGGACCGCCACAGCGCCCCGGCGGCGTTCTGCGGGGTCGCCTGGCCGGCCTCGTCGATGAGCAGCCAGCCCAGCGCCTCCCTGCCCAGGTGGCCGAAGAGCCGGGCGAACGAGGCGAACGTCGTGGACACCACGGGCACGACGAAGAACAGGCTCTGCCACGCGGCGAGCGCGGCGTCCCGGGCGAGGTCGCGCGGCGCCTCACCGCTGACGACGTCCATGGCCGCCTGCAGGTTCCGGCGTACGTCGGTGGCCGCGTGCCGCAGAAACGCCCGGTGCAGCGCGAGCGCGGCCAGGAACAGCTCGCTGCGCGCCGTGTTCCACTCCGGATCCGTCCACAGCGCGGCCGGCTCGCGACGCTCGCGGTCGGTCCACCAGGCGTCGTCCGGGAAGTGCCGGCCGAGCGCGGCCGCGAAGCCGGCGAGCCGGTCGACGACGGCGGCGCGCCGGCCCCGGGCGGCGTGCCAGGCGGTCTCCGTCGCTGCCAGGGCCCGGGTGGCCGCGGTGACCTCCTCGTCGGCCCGGGCGAGCTCCCGGCGCGCGACCACCAGCGGCTCGTGGGTGACGTCCGGGGCGGGCACCGCCGTCGCCGTGGCCGCCTCGCGGCTCGCGACCTCGTGGGCCCGCCACGCCGCGTCCGCGTCCCGCTGCGCCGCGGCCAGCGCGGCCTGCCGCACCTCCAGCTCGCGCCGGGCGGCCCCCATCTCGGCGTCGAGCCACCGGTCGTGCGCCGCCCAGCGCCCGTTCGCCGCGCCGAGCGTCCGCAGCCACTCCCACCAGCCCGGCCGGGCCTGCTGGTGCGCGGCCCGGACCTGCCACTGCCGGCCCACCTCGGCCTCCCACGCGCGCAGCGAACGCTCGGCGTCGGCCACCCGACCGGCGACGATCCGCTCGGCCTCGGCCCGGCGCTCGCCGGCGACCCGCGCCGCCTCGTCCCGGCGCCGCAGGGCGGCCCGCTCGGCCTCCAGCCGGCGCTCCCGCGCGATCCGCTCCGCCTCCGCGGCCCGCTCGCGCTCCACCCGCACCGCGGTCTCGCGCCGCTGCCTGGCAGCCTCGACCCTGGCGGCCGCGACCGCCGTCGCCGCGGCCAGCCGGGCGATCTCGCGGTCGAGCTCGATCCGCTCGACGACGGCGCCGTACGCCTCGGACCGCTCGGCGCGGATCGCCTCCACCCGCGTCTCAGCGGCCCGGAAGCCGGCCACGGCCTCCTTCCACGACTGCTCCGGCGCGTCCTGCTCGTAGCCCTTGAGCACGGCCAGCAGCCCGGACCACGCCTCGCCGGGCGGATCGTCGTCCGGCGTGTGGTACCAGAACGCGTTGACGAACCGCCCGCGGTTGCTCTTGTTCCCGAGCCGGGCCGCCACCAGCGCCCACGCCGCGCCCGGCGCCGGCGCCTCACCCTCCGCCGCCAGCAGCGCCCCGGCGACCTGCGGGAAGTAGTCCACCGCGGCCGCCCGCTCCCGCCAGCACCCGGCGATCGCGCCGGCGGCCGGGATCTCGTCCGTGACGTTCTGCACCGCGCCGTTGTTGGCCGAGGCCACCACCATCTCGAAGCCGACCAGGTCCGCCCGCCAGGCGCTCACGACGCGGTGGTAGTTGCCCGTCTTCCACCGCAGCTGCCGCCCGCTGAACGCCTGCCGCGGGTCGGGCAGGGCGGCCAGCCGCCGGGCCCGCTCGACCACGAGCGCCGCGATCAGATCCCGCAGCATCGTCGTCTTGCCCGTCCCCGGAGGCCCGTTGACCCCCACGATTCCGGCGGCTGCGTCGGTACCGCCCAGCGCCAGCGCACTGTTGACCGCCAGCTGCTGGCTCAACGCCAACGAGTGCCCCGGATCGCTCGGCCACCGCCCGGCCGGCACCGTCTCCGGCGCGGTCGCCGCGAACACGTGCTCGATCCGCTCCCGTACGTCCACCCGCCCGGCGACGGCGATCTCGCTCCCCGGCCGCAGGTACTCCCGCAGCGCGACCCCGGCGTCGCCCTTCGCCACCTGCCCGGCGACCAGCGCCAGGTCACTCATGATGAAGCTGTTGAGGAACTCGTGCCCGCTCACGTTGTCAGCGCTCCGCCGGGCCACGACCTGGCTGCTGACGCGGATCTCCACCCCCGACAGCGCGTCACCGGTGCCCGCCACCGCGACCGCCAGCTCCAGGCAGGCGCCGAGCTCCTCGACCCCGAGCACCCGCGCCGGCCTTTCCTCCCCCGCGTTTTCATTGTTCTCAGCGTTCTCCGGCCCGGCGGACTCGTGGGTTACCACCTCCCGCCACAGCTCGCCGAACGCCCTCGACGCCTGCTCGAACCGCGCCACCCAGTCCGCCGCCGGCCCCTCGCCCAGCACCCGCCCGGTCGCCCAGGCACAGCTGGACAACACCTCCGATCCGAGCACCGCCCGCCCGTCCTCACCCACCACGAACGCGGCGAACGCACTCTCCCCACCCGGCCGCTCGTCGTAACTGTCAGGGTCCGGCTCCAACACCCGCGCCAGCACCTCGAACACCTCGTCGAGCCGGTAGACCCCCAGGTACACCACGTGCCGCCAGGCCTGGTTCGCCCGCAACCTCCGCCGCGCCAGCTCATGCCCCGGCTCCCACGGCAACGCCTGCCCCGCCCGCACCCCGAACACAAGCTGCTCGCGGTCGACCTTCTCCACCCTCTGCGGGCTGAACATCTCAACCGTCTGCCAGAACTCCACCACCCGCGCCCGCCGCGCCTCCACCCCAACCCCCATCCAAACCCATCGCTCCCTCAACGCCCCCAGATCCTAGCCACCCCCACCAATCCACCCGCCCCGACAGGCCCCTCCGCCGGCCCACAGAAACTGTCGTACCCCCGGTGGATACTGCGCATGAGACCAGCCAGCAACGGGGGTGGACTGGATGCAAACGGTGCTGAACCAGCGGCCAACAGAGCGCTCCTACGGCGCGCCAAAGGAGCCACTGACCCAGCTGCGACCTATCCATCGCCGGCGTCGCGGCGGACATGGAGCGCAACGAAGGCCGCGGTTCCGCCGCAGTGCCACGAGACGTCGAAGGAGCCGTCCACCACCGGCCTGGACGCCGTTGCCGGCGGCAGGACTGGAAGCCAACCGTCAGCCCACCCCGATGTACAGAAGGCGCAGACGGAGCGGAGCCCCCACTGTGAGGAGCGTCTTCCGTTCGACCGTGCTGCCCACAAGCGGCGCCGGTCGGAGTTGCGGGGTCTGCAGGGGTCGAAGCTCCCCGGCAGACCGCAAGCGAAGCGACGCGGCAAGTCCGTCGACGTGCCCGACGTGTCCGCGAGCGGCGCAACCACCGACGGTGTTGAAGGGGCGAGGGTGGGGCGAAGCTCCATTGTGGCAGCGAGTTCCGTCCGGCCGTGCTGTCCACAGCCGGTGCACATTGGCGCCGGTCGGGGGTGCAGGGGATGCACGGGTTGCAGGTAGCGGGGGCGAAGCTCCCTCGCAGTCCGCAAGCGAAGCGATGCGGCAAGCCGTCGACGTGCCCGACGTGTCCGCGAGCGGACCGGCCACCGACGGCTTTGCGGGTGAGATTGGGGCGAAGCTCCACTGCGGGGAGCGATTTCCGTTCGGCGGTGCTGTCCATGGCCAGCGCAAGCGGCGCCGATCGTGGGGTTGCAGGGGGCGAAGCTCCCCTGCAGTCCGCAAGCGAAGCGACGCGGACAAACCGACGACCAGCCCGACGTGTCCGCAAGTAGTGCAACCACCGACGGTCTTGAGGGGGCGAGCTCCCCCTGTGGGGAGCGAGCTCCGCTCGCGCGGGGGATGCGAAAACCTGAACGGCAAGCGGCCCCCGCCGCGAAGCAGGGGCCGCCAAGGTTGTAGCGGGGACAGGATTTGAACCTGCGACCTCTGGGTTATGAGCCCAGCGAGCTACCGAGCTGCTCCACCCCGCGTCGGTTTCTCAACCTTACCTGAGGGGTGCGACGGGATTTTCAGCGGGGCGACTCAACCTTCCGGGTGGCGGGGTCGTCATGACCGCGACGAAAGGAGAGCCTGTGTTCTGGAGACGCGGCTTCGACGGGCTGGACGCCCTCGTCGCGGAGCGTGGCGGTGCCTTGCTCGCCACGGCGGTGCTGCTCACGGGCAGCAGGGTGGCGGGCGAGGACCTGCTGCAGGGGGCGCTGGAGCGGTTGATGCGCTCGTGGGGACGGGTGCGTGAGGACCCCGAACGATATCTGCGCCGCCTAGCCGTCGACCAAGGGCGGGTGCGGCGGCGGCGGTCGGAGGTGGCGCTGCTGGCGGAGCCGCCGGAGGAACCGGACGGCGCGGACGCCGTGGCGCTGCGGCAGGTGTTGATGCAGGCGCTCGCCCAGTTGCCGCCGCGGCAGCGGGCCGTGCTGGTGCTGCGGGTACTGGGAACAGCTCAGCGAGGCCGAGGCCGCCGATGTGCTCGGCTGTTCGGTCGGCACGGTCAAGTCCACCGCCTCGCGGGGTCTGTCCCGCCTTCGCGAGCTGACCGCCACCTGGGACCTTCAGCCGTTTCCCGTCCCGAATGGAGCACGACGATGAGCATCGACATCGAGAAGCCTGAGGACCTCGCGGCGCAGCTCGCGGCCGGTATGCGGGCGCAGGTCGCCGGGATCACCGGCGGCGGCGACGTCCTGGCGCGGGCGACGAGAAGGCACCGGCGGCGCGCCGCGGTGATCCGCACGGGGTCATTGCTGGCGACCTGCAGCTACGACCGGTCGGTCCGATTGTGGCTCGTCGGTGACGAGCGGCCGTATGCGGCGCCGCTCATCGGTCACACCGATGCGGTCCTAGCCGTCGCATTCGACCCCGTCGGCCAATTGTGTGCCTCTGCTGGGGCCGATCGGACGGTCAGGACCTGGCGGGTGGAATACCGCGACGCCAGCACGCTCGGCGGCATCGGGGCCGCGGTCTGAAGCGACACTTCTCTACACATCAGGCACCGTCACGGCGCGGACGTGCCGCAGTCCGCCGATCGACCCACGGCCTGCCGCGCCCGCACCTGCTCGACCACCCGGAGGGCGAGCAGGTGCGGGCGCGGTTGCAGGACGCCGGCGTGGACGTGTGCGGCCGCTAGGGCGGGCATCGCCCACAATGGGTCGCGCGGGGCTTATCCGACCAGGGCCTGGCCGCTGGAGAAGACGTTCGTCGGGTCGTAGGAGCGCTTGATGCGCAGCAGCCGGTCCCGGTCGGCGGTCGCCCAGTTGGCCAGGAGCGTCTCCGGGGCGGCGTGGCCGGAGAAGTTCATGAGGCCGCCCGGCATCGTCTCCACGGCGAGCAGCCGGTCGGTGACCTCGTCGACGACCGGCGCCAGCTCGGGCAGCCCGGGCCCGATGGCGAACAGCGAGTACTGCGCGCCGCGCCCGCTCACGGCGTTGGGGGTGGCGGGCGTCCGCGCGAACGCGCCGCCGAGGTGCCGGATCTCCACCATCATCAGCGGTACCTCCACCTGGGGCCCGGCGACCTCCAGCACATGGTCGACGGTCTGCGCGGTCAGCTCACCCAGCAGCACGCCGCGCTCGCGGGACGGGAGCGGGTCGACCGGGTCCTGGTGCACGGAGTCGACGGCCGAGTATGGCCGCCATAACACGTCGTCGACGAGCGCGGGCGCCGCGGCGCGCATCGGGGCGAGGAGCGCCTCGCCGTCCTCGGCCGTGCCGAGGTACGCCACCCGCAGGTGCGCCACGTACGCGCCGCGCAGCGGCTCGGGCAGCAGCGGCAGCGGCGGCAGCCGCAGCAGGGCCACCGACGTGCTCATCTCCTCCGGCAGCCCGGCCACCCACGCCCGGTAGGCGTGCAGGACCTCGGCGGCGTGACTGCCCGGGAAGTGGATGCCGCCGCCGAAGAACCCGGCGACCTCGAACAGCCCGAACTCGATCTCGGTCACGATGCCGAAGTTGCCCTTGCCGCCGCGGACCGCCCAGAACAGGTCGGCCTCGTGGTCGGCGTCGACGGTACGCAGCGCGCCGTCGGCGGTGACGATCTCGATGGAGCGGACGTGGTCGGCGGCGAAGCCGTACCGGCGGCCGAGGGGGCCGGCGCCGCCGCCGAGGGTGTAGCCGACGACACCGACGTGCGTCGACGAGCCGTTCAGCGGCGCGAGGCCGTGTGCCGCGGCCGCCTCGACGACCTGCGTCCAGCGCGCGCCGGCGGCCGCGCGGGCGGTGCGCGTCACCGGGTCGACGGAGACGGCGGTCATCCGGCCGGTGGTGACGAGCAGGCCGCCGGTCACCGGGCGGACCGCGCCGTGCCCGGTCGCCTGGACCGCGACCGGCATGCCGTGGGTGCCGGCCCAGCGCACCGCCGCCGCGACGTCCTGCGCGTCGGTGGCGCCGACGACGACGTGCGGCTCGTGCTGGGTGGCGACGTTCCAGGACGCGACCTCGGCCGCGTAGCCCTCGTCGCCGGGAACAAAGACGGGCCCGGCCGTGACCGGGAGATCAGTCAGTGCGATGGTCATGCCGGTACGGTGCCGGAGGCCGCTTGGCGCGTGTTTGTATCGCGCTTGGGTGCCGCTAGGGCTTCGCCAGGGTCACCAGCTGCGCGTCGCTGGCCGCGACCAGGTGCGCCGCGCCGAGCCGGGCGTGCGCGGCGCGGGCCGATCGGGCGTGGTCCAGCGCCGCGTCGCGGTCGCCGAGCCGGGCCGCCAGCTCGGCGAGGACGAAGTGCATCGAGCCCCAGGTGGCGCATCCGCTGCCGACGGTGCAGAACCGGTCGGCGAAGGGGGCGATCTCGTCGTACAGCTCGCGCGGGTCGGGCGTGCCCAAGCGGGCCGCGATCAGGCCCCACTGAAACGCCACGAACTCCCAGCCCCACAGCTGCTCGCGCGCCGTGCCCCAGCGCTCGACCAGCGCCCGGGCCAGCCCTTCGTCGCCGGATTCCCAGGCGGCCAGCACGGCGGTCGGGCGCAGCAGCGAGTACGGCGGCTCGTCGGCGTAGCGCACCAGCTCGTCGCGCAGCTCGCCCTGGCGGCCCTGGAAGCGGCGGATGGTGTACAGCAACGCCAGCCGGATCCACTGCGCGCCCCACAGGCTGGTGTGTTCCTGCAGCGCGAACGCCTCACCCACCAGGCGCTCGCCCTCCGCCCAGCGGCCGGCCAGCATCGCGCGCCCGGACTGCGCATACCGCACCTGCGCCGGCAGCACCGGCGTGCGGATCCCCTCGACCAGCCGCACGCAGCGGGCCAGATCGGCGTCGAACCCCGCGACGTCGCCCGCGATCACCTCGGTCATCATCCGGTGCAGCCGCGCGGTCGCCTCGACGGTCGGTGGCAGCGGCGCGATCGTCAGCAGCTCGTCGACCGCGGCGCGGCGCTCCGCCTCGCGGTGCGGCACCCACGCGGCGTTCCAGTAGTTGTTCAGCGTGCGCGCCAGCAGCTCGGGGTCGCCGAGCTCGCGCGCCAGCCGCACCGCCTCCGCGGCGTGCGCCTCGCCGACCTCACGGTCGGGGCTGTGGTACAGCTCGACGGCGAGCGTGCCGAGCAGCACCGCGCGCCGGTAGCGGTCGTCCGGGTCCAGCCGGTCCAGCTGTTCGCGCAGGATGCCGGTCATGCGTTCGTCGACCGTCAGGTACGGCCGCCACAACCACAGGGTCACCCCGCCGAACAGCGTCGCGGCGTCCATCGCCAGCTCGTCGTCGCCGAGCTGCCGGGCCAGGGTCAGCGCCTCGTCGAGCACGGTGCGGGTGCCTGCCACGTCGCCCGCGGCCCGCCGCGCGACGCCCAGGTCCACCAGCAGGCGGCACCGGGAAGCGGCGGCGCCCGGGCGGGTCGGGTCCAGCGCGCCGAGGGCGGACTCCAGGTACCGGGCGGCCTGGTCGTAGGCCAGCTGCGCCATCGCCACCTCGGCGGCCCGGGTCGCGTACCGCACCGCGCGCTCCGCGACGCCCAGCCGCGCGGCCATCGTGAAGTGGTGCACCAGCCGCCCGAGCAGGTCCGGGTCGTCCGGGCGGTCGAATGCCTCCAGCGCCTCGCCGACCTGCCGGTGCAGCCGCGCCCGCCGCAGGCGGCTCAGCCCGCCGTAGACCGTGTCGCGCACGAGGGCGTGGGAGAACCGGTAGTCCCAGCCGTCCGGCACCTCCAGGAGCACGCTGGCTTCGACCGCCGGCTCGAGGTCCGCCATGACGTCCTCGCCCCGGTCCTCGGTGGCCGCCTCCAGCAGGAGCGGGTCCACGTCCCGCCCGATGACCGCGGCGGTCTCCAGCAGCGCGCGGGTGCGCTCGGGCAGCCGGGACAGGCGCCGGGTGATGACGTCGCGCACCTTCTCCGGCACCCCGGTCCCGGCCACCGCCTGCGCGCTGCCCCACCCGCCGGGGTGCTCGCTGTCCAGCAGCCGCAGCAGCTCCTTGAGGTAGAACGGGTTGCCGCCGGTGCGCTCCAGCAGCGCGGCGGCGACCGCGCCGCCGGGCCGGTCCCGGTGCCCGGGCGCGAAGCCGGCCGTGTACTCGGCGATGTCGTCAGCGGTCAGCGCGCCCAGCCGCAGTCGCTCGGCGCCGCGCTCGTTGGCCAGCAGCGCCAGCGTCTCGCGCAGCGCCGGGCCGGCGTCGGCCGACTCCGGGCGCAGCGTGGCGAGCACCAGGATCGGCAGCCGGTGCAGCGCCGGCGCGAGGTGCGCCAGCAGCTGCAGCGACGAGGCGTCGGCGACGTGCAGGTCGTCGACGACGACGAGCAGCGCTCGCGCGGCGGCGTGCGCGCGCAGGATGTCGCCCACCGCCTCGTGCAGGTGAAACAGGGCCGTGTCCGGGTCCTCGGCGCGCCAGCGGTTCTCGCCCCGCCCGGTGAGCACGTCGAGCAGGTCCCGCACCGCGTCGGTCTCCGGCAGGGCGCGCAGCACCTGCGTCCACGGCCAGAAGGCCGGCGTGGCGCTCGTTTCGACGCACCGGCTCCACGCCACGTCGAGCCCGGACTGGCCGGCGAGCTCGGCCGCGCGCTCGGCCAGGCGGGTCTTGCCCAGGCCTGCCTCGCCCGCGACGAGCAGCACGCCGCCGGCCCCGCCGCGGGCCAGCTCGATGCGCTCGGCGACGCGGCGGACCTCGCCGCTGCGCCCCACGAGCGGCTCGGCGGCCTGCTGCCCTGCTGCGGCCGCCTGGTGCCCGGCCGGTGCCGCGGCCTGCTGTTCCGCCGCCGGTGCGGCGGCGGTCCCGGCGGCGGTCAGGGCCTCCCGCGCGGGCGGCGGTGTCAAGGACGGGTCGTGGCGCAGGATCGTCGCCTCCAGCGCGCGCAGCTCGGGCCCGGGCGGCAGCCCCAGCTCCTCGTCGAGCAGCGCGCGGGCGCGGCGGAACGCGGCCAGCGCGTCCGCCTGCCGCCCCTCGCGGTACAGCGCGAGCATGAGCTGACCCCACGACCGCTCGCGGAACGGGCGGCGGTCCAGCAGCGCCTGCGCCTCCGCGATCGCCGCCCCGTTGCGGCCGGTGCCGAGCCGGACGTCGACCAGGTCCTCGTGCGCGGCGTCGCGCAGCTCGTGCAGGTGCGCCACGGCCGCGGCGGCGAACGCCTCGTCGGCGAGGTCGGCCAGCACGTCGCCGCGCCACTCGCCCAGCGCCTCGCCCAGCAGCCGCTCGGCCGCGGACAGGTCGCCGCGGCCGAGGGCCTGGCGGGCGGCCTCGGCGCGGGCGGCGAAGCGCACCGCGTCGATCTGCTCGCCGTCGACCGCCAGCAGGTATCCCGGATCCCGGGTGAGCAGCACCGCCGGCGGCGTGCGCGGCGGCCGGTCCGGCTCCAGGACGCGGCGCAGCTGCGAGACGTACGCCTGCATCGTGCCGGTCGCGCTCGCCGGTGCCGCGCCGGCCCACAGCCCCTCGACGATCCGGTCGACCGAGACCACCCGGCGGGGCTCGAGCAGGAGCATCGCCAGCACCGCGCGCTGCTTGCGGGCGCCGAGGTCGATCGGCTCGTCGCCCGGCGTCCGCGCCTCGAGCGGGCCCAGGATCCGGAAGTCGAGCCGCGCCACCGGGCCACGATAAGCCGTCCCGCCGAGCCGGCAGATCGGCCGAGCGATCCCCGATCCGGCTCCGGACGGACGACGCGGCGCCCCCGATGCATGACGGCCACTCAGCGTTTCGAGAGATGGCTTATTGCCTGATATCAGTTGTGACCGTCGAAACAATGCTGTGCGGCGCGGTAACCCGGGCGTTTCTTTATCGGCGATCTCCTGGAACGGGTCATTCGTATTTTCCATTTCGCGCTGAAGCTTTCAGTGCGAAATAGGGAGAGTCGCATATGGTCCGTTTCGCACCCCTTCGGGGTCGAGTCCGGCTTCCGTCCGCAATACTCGCCGGCTGCATCGCCGCAGCAGGCCTTTTCGTATCTTCCGCCGCCGCGGACCCCGGCGACGAGCCGATCGGCTCCAATGGCTTCACCGTCGACGCCTTACCCGACGGCGGCGCGCGGGTGACGCTGCGGCTCGACGAGCCGCTGCCGGTCCGCGACGCCGTGCCGGAGCTCGCCGTCGACGGGCGCGTCATCGGGGCGGCGAAGGAATCGGCCGACGGGCTGAGTCTCATCGTGGAGACCACCGACGCCGCCGTCGCCACCGCACAGCGCGTCGACGTCGCCTGGAACGGGGTGGTGCCAGGATCCAAGGCGGCGCCGCCGCGGTCCGCCGCCGCCCCCACCACGCCCAAGGGCCTGCTCAAGAAGCAGCTGTACACGGACCCGGCGCAGCCCGGTCCGTTCCAGGTGGAGCGGATCGACTACGACCTCGGCGACACGGCGACGACGCTGCCCGGTCTGAGCGACCTGCCGGCCGAGATCCGGGCCGCGGTCTACGCACCGGCCGGCGCGAAAGGCGCCCGCCCGGTCGTGATTTTCCTGCACGGCCGCCATTCGGCCTGTTACAACCCGGTCAGCCGGGCGACGAACAACACCAATTGGCCGTGCGCGGCCGGGTTCATTCCGATCGACAGCTATCTCGGGTACACCGAAACCGCGCAGGCCCTGGCCACCCACGGGTACGTGGTCGTGTCGATCAGCGCCAACGGCATCAACGCCAAGGACGCCAGTTTCACCGACGACAACGGGGCCGTGGCCCGCGGGCAGCTGGTCATGGACCACCTGGACCTGCTGGCGAAGTGGGCCACGACCGCGGGGCACCCCCTCGCCGGCCGGCTGGATCTGTCCAACGTCGGGCTGATGGGGCACTCGCGCGGCGGCGAGGGCGTGGTCGAGGCCGCGCTGCTCAACGCCGAACGGCAGCACCCGTACGGCATCAGGGCGGTCCTGCCGCTCGCCCCGGTCGACTTCGGCCGGCCGACGCTGCCGGACGTACCGATGGCGGTCCTGCTGCCGTACTGCGACGGCGACGTCTCCAACCAGCAGGGCCAGCACTTCTACGACGACACCCGGTACTCGGTGCGGGACAACGTGCTGCGGTCGTCGCTCATGATCATGGGAGCCGACCACAACTTCTTCAACACCGAGTGGACGCCCGGCGTCTCCGTCGCGCCGTCCAGCGACGACTGGTCGCCGGCCAACGACGAGGTGTGCGGCAGCGCCGGCCCGGCCCGGCTGACCGCCGCCGAGCAGCGGGCCGTCGGCACCGCGTACATGGCCGGCTTCTTCCGGCTCGTGCAGGGCGGCGAGACGGTGTTCCTCCCGCTGTTCGACGGCACGAACGGCACGGTGCCGTCGGCGGGCCGGGCCGTGGTCCACGCCCAGGCCCAGCAGCCCGGCTCGCGCCGGCTGGACCTCGCGCCGCTGGAGCGCCCGGCCGGCAACGTCTCGGTCTCCGGCTTCGACCTCGGCGCGTACTGCTACAGCGTGGCCGCGCGGGTGCTCCCCGGGGACACCCCGTGCTCGGCGACCACCGCGACCTCGAAGATCCCGCACTGGACGCCGGCGACGTTCGCCCCGTCGGTGCCGGTCAGCCCGGTCCTGCGGCTGCAGTGGAGCGCGGCGTCGGTGTCGCCGGAGGTACGGGTCGCGCTGGGCCCGGGCGAGTGGAACGTCACGAAGTACGACGCGCTCACCTTCCGGGTGGCGCGGGACGAGACGGCCGCCGGCGACGTCGACCTCGCGGTCACGCTCGTCGACAAGGCGGGCGGCACCGCGACCGTGCGGGTCGGCGACGTCAGCCCGGCGCTCACCCCGTTCCCGGCGTCGACGAACACGGCCAACGGGATCAGCCGGCTGGGCAAGACGTGGCTGCGCACGGTCCGGCTGCCGATCGCCACGCTGTCCGGGGTCGACCTGACCAGCGTCCGTTCCGTGATCGTCCGGCCGGCCACCCCGTCCGGCGGCGCCTACCTGTCCGACGTCGCGTTCGACACCCCGGGTGTCGGCGGTGGCGTCGCCACCTCGGCGGTGCTGGTCAGCATCGCCGACACGACGGTGTCCGAAGGCAACGGCCCCGGCACCGCGACGATGCGGCTGTCACTGAGCGGCAAGCTCAAGGAGGCGGCGACCGTGCAGGTGCAGACGGCTGCGAGCGGGTCCTCCTCCGCCGGCCAGGTGCCACTGCTGTCGTTCCCGGTCACCATCCCCAAGGGCGCGACCGAGGCGACGATCCAGGTGCCGCTCAACGGCAACACGGCCGTCAACACGGCCACGCTGCGCTACAAGATCACGATCTCGGCCCCCACCGGCGCCGCGATCGGCGACGGCTTCGCCTGGCTGACGGTCCTCGACGACGACGCCTGAGGCGAACCCACGCGGTGGGGCCGGCGCGACCCGCCGACCCCACCGCACCGCCCGGCCGGATCCGCGCGACCGCATGACCATGGCGGCCGTGTACATGGTGCCCCGGGGTGGTATCCCAGAGAGGTAGGTGTCGCATTCGGAAGGATGAATCATGGTGGCCGCGCCGGACGGGGACGACCGGAATCACCAGCCGCGGCCTGCGGGCGAACTGGAGTTCGTCTACCGGTTGTTCGACGAGATGCCGTTGATGGTGATCGCCATGGAGGGGGCGGAGCATCGGATCGCGGCGCTGACCGGCGTGTACCGGCAGTTCATCGGCCGCGACGACGTGATCGGCACGCCGCTGCTGGCCACCTTTCCGGAGCCGCTCGGGCAACGGGTCAGCGCCATCTTCGACCGCGTCTTCGCCACCGGGCAGCCGGAGTCGGTCCGCGACTTCCGCATCCACTACGACCGCCCAGACGCCGGGGAGCCGGTGGAGATCTTCCTGGACTTCGACGCGACCCCGCGGCGCGGGTCCGGCGATGCCGTGACCGGCGTGGTGGTGCACGTCCAGGACGTGACCGCGCGGGTGCGTGAGCGGCAGGCGGCCGTCGCGCAGGCGGCCGAGGCGCAGCGCCGCCACGAACGTGCCCGCGACGTCGTCGACGCGCTGCAGCGGGAGCTGCTGCCGTCCGGGCTGCCGATCCTGCCGCAGGCCGACATCGCCGCCGCCTACCTGCTCGCCGCCGAGGACACCGCCGCGGGCGGCGACTGGTTCGACGCCGTGCCGGTGCCCGGCGTGCGGGTCGCCCTCGTCGTCGGCGACGTCGTCGGGCACGGCGTGCAGGCGTCGGCCACGATGGGGCAGCTGCGCGCGGTGCTGCAGGACCCGCTCGACGAGACCGGTGACATCCTCGCCGCCCTCGCCGCCGCCGACCGGCTGGCCCGCCGCGTCCCGGCTGCCCGTGCCGCGACCGTGTGCGTGGTCCTCCTCGACCCGGCCGACGGCACGCTGACCTGGTGTTCGGCCGGTCACCCGCCGCCGCTGATCGCGGGGCCGGACGGTGCCCGGTTCCTCCCCACGTCCGGGGAAGGTCCGCTGGGCACCGCGGCGAAGTACACGCTGTCGCAGGACCGGCTCGCACCGGACGAGGTCGTGCTGCTGTACAGCGACGGCCTCGTCGAACGACCGGGCCGCCAACCCGCCGCCGCGACCGCCGAACTTGCCCAGGTCCTCAGCGACGTCGTGGCCGGGCGGGGATTCCACGGCGACACCGACTCGTCCCTCGCCGACAGAGCGTGCACGCAGACCCTGGAGCTGTTGGTCCGGCAGACCGGGCACGCCGACGACATCACCCTGCTGGCCGCCGCGCGCCGCCGGCCGGTGCCGCCGGTGCGCCTCGGCGGACCCGGCACGCCGCCCCCGCTGGCGGTGATCCGCGACGCCGTCAACGAGTGGGCCGCCGGCCTCGGCGCCGGCGAGGAAGACCGGGTGGCGTTCCTGCACGCCGTCGTGGAAGTGTTCACCAACGCGCTGGAACACGCCCGGCCCGACACCGCCGACGTCACCGTCACCGTCACCGCGGACATCGACGACCACGGCGAGGCCCGGCTCGCCGTCGCCGACAACGGCCGCTGGCAGGAACGGGCCAAACCCGGCGACGACAGGTTCCGCGAAGACCACGGGCTCGGCCTCGCCATGGCCGCCGGCCTCACCGATCACCTCGACGTCGACCGCCGCGACGACGGCACCACCGTCACCGTCCGCCGCCGGCTGTCCCGGCCGGCCCGGCTGCTCACCGCCGACCGGATCAACACCGGCATCCTCCCCACGCCGCGGAAGCAGGCGGACCTGCTGCTGATCCTCGACCAGCCGAACGCGCCGAGCAGCCGCATCGCCGTCCACGGCCCCCTCGACGCCGAAACGGTGCGGGAGTTCAGCGCCGAGTTGGACCGGCACACCCTCGGCGGCACGCACGACCTCATCGTCGACCTGACCGCCGTCACCCACCTGGCCAGCGCCGCGGTCGCCGAGCTCTACCGCACCCGCCCCGGCACGCAGCAGCGGCAGCAGCCCCTGCAGGTGTACGCCCCCGCCGGCTCCACCGCCCACCACGTCCTGAGCCTGGTCGGACTCCCGCACACCACCGCAGACCCCCACCACGGACAGGACACCCCACAGCCGTAGCGCGTCGTCCCGCCACCCACAGGTCCTACTCGCCCTACAGCTCGGACTTGCGTCATTCCCGCCGCGGCCCTGGCTGACCCTGCCCGGCGTCCGGCTCTCAAATACCAGGGTCGAAGACCGACATGCCGGCCGTGACATCGGCGCGCTGTCCGGCGCGGGCATGTATCGGATCAACACGCACATCACGGAAGGCGCCGAACCGGACTGATCCGTCGGCTGAGCGTCTGAACGATTCGACCGCTCCGCCATCGGCTCGATGCCCGTATATTTGTCGAATGCAGCCGGTGGTGGCAATCGTGGGAAGTGCCGATGCGAGCCGCTCGTACGAGCCGGAGGTGCGCAATCGTGAAGCCGTGTCGCAGGCGGCCCGGGCCATAGGGCGGGAACTGGCGGCCGCAGGATGCCGAATCGCCGTGTTCTCCAGTGATCCGGGCTATATCGAAGGTGCCGTCGTCGCCGGTTATGTCGAATCCGGAAGTGCCGGGAAACACTCGATTCTGGTTCGTGGGCGCTTCGGCTCGGATGGCGCGTTTCCAGAGCGGAACGCTCATCCGCAGGTGTTCCTGGCGGCACCCGATCCGACCGGAGATTGGGAGGTCGCCTTCTGCCGGACCCTGCTGGAGGTCGATGCCGTCCTGCTCGTCGGGGGCGGCCGTTCCACCTTCACCGCCGGGCTGATCGCGCTGTCGCGCGGCATCGCCGTCGCGCCTGTGGCGACGTTCGGTGGGGCCGCCGAACGCGTCTGGCGGCGTCTCGCGGCAACCGGCGTCGCGGCCGAGGAGGACATCGCGGTCCTGGCCGCCGGCCCGGCCGAGCACCGGGCAGCCGAGGTCGTCGCGGTTCTCCTCGGGCAGCACCGGCAGAACCGGGGGCGGGCGGCCGCGCTCGAGCACGATCGCCGGGCCGCGAGCCGCCGCACCGCCGTGGGCCTCACCGCTGCCATGGCGCTGCTGGTGCTCACGCTGCTGACGATCCCGGTCGCCTACGCCGTTCCGGCCGGCACCTGGCAGAACGTCGCCGTGCTGGTCGCCGCGCCGCTGCTGGCCTCGACGTGGGGCGCCGTCGTGCGCAACGTCTACGACGGGGCGATGCAGTGGCTGCGCGCCGCCGCCCTGGGCTCGGCGGCCGGGACCGTGGCGTTCCTGCTGTTCATCGCGGCCCAGCTGGCCACGAACCCAAGCCTGTTCACCGCGCCCGGCACCCGCAGCCTGACCTTCTTCGTCCTGGCGGTCGGCTTCATCGGCGGATTCACCTCCGAGTCGGTGTACCGCAAGCTGCGCGATCGCGACGTCGTCAATACCTCAGCCCTGCCGCCGGCCGGACCGTAGCATCCGGCTTCACTCGATCGAGTGAAGCCGATCAGTTGGCGGGTGCCGCCGATCGGTCGGCCGGCTCGGGCAAAACCCGGCCAGGTGTTTCCTGTTGTCTATTGATGTTCGGCACGCATATCCACTTGTTCCCGGATCTGAGTTGCTGGCAGGCTGGCCTCACTCATCGCAGGTCACCGCTTCTCCCACGCCTGGCTCGGATGTGACGAATCATCATGCGCGTTTTCGTGAATTACCAGACCAGGGACGAGCCGTTCGTCGCTCAACTGATCGATCGGCTCCTGTGTGAACAACTCGGCGAATCGGCGGTGTTTCGCGACACCCGGTCGATCGAAATCGGCCGCGAGTGGCAAGCCGAATTGTGGGGCAGCCTGTCCCGGTGTGAGGTATTGCTCGCCATCATCGGACCGAAATGGGATGCGCCGGGACCGGACGGGCAGCGACCCTACGACAACCCCGACGATTTCGTGCGCCAGGAGATCGCGTTCTGCCTCGGCCGGAACATCACCGTCGTGCCCGTGCTCGTCGGCGACAAAACGGAGCGGCCGCTCCTGCGGGCCGACCATCTGCCGCCGGACATCGCGGGGCTGGCCGATCGTCAGTACGACCGGATCTCCAGCCGCCGCGGCGAGTACGACGTCCAGCGCGTGGTCGACAAGGTGCTCACCCTGCTCGGGGTGGAGGCCCGGACGGAGCCGGTGGGGCGCGACGGCACGGTGGCGCTGGTCGGCATCGACCGTTTCGACCGGACCACCACGGACGACCAGCGCGCCGCGGCGGTCGCCGAGGTGCGGACGGCCGTGGAGCGCGCGGCGCTGGACGCCCGGCTCGACGGCTGCGTCATCGAGGACCAGCTGGGCGGCGCACGGGTGTTCGTCCCCGCCGCGACGCCTCCGGTGCGCGTGATCACCCGCTTCGCCGACAACCTACGGGCGATGCTCGACCACGGCGGCGTCCACCGGGTCAGGCTGGCCGTGGAGTGCGGGCGGCTCGGTGGCCCCGGCCCGGACGCTGCCGACGCCGCCGTCCGGTTGCTGTCCCAGCCCGTGCTGGACTCGATCCTCGACCAGGCGACCAAGGCCCGCGTCGCCGTCGTGCTGTCGCCGGCCGGTTATGCCGCCATGGTCCTGGACAACCCGAAGTGGATCGACTCGTCGACGTATCTGCCCGCCGACGACGGCCGGTGCTGGGTTCACCTTCCTGGTTACCCGGCGCCGCCCGGACTCCGGAAATCGCCGGCCCCGGCCGAAGACGCGCGACCAGTGGCATCCGCAGCGGCCACGTCACGCTCAGTGGTGTTCAACCTTCACGACAGCACGGTCGGCGACCAGTACGGGGGCGACCGGATCGAGGGCGGCGTCCACCATCACTACGGGAGTCCCTGATGGATGCCCCGGCCCCGGCCGCGGCCACTCCGGCGGCCGACGCCGCGCCGGCTTCGGCGGCCGATGCCGCCGCACCTTCGGCGCCGCCCGACAACGCCGGCGCGGCGCCGGCGAACAAGGGCGGCGACGCGGCCAAACAGTCCGGCGACTCCGATGCCAAACCAGGGGGCGAGTCCGGCGCCGACGGGGAGGCGGCGCCGGACCCGGCGGCGGAGTCGGGCGCCACCGCCCAGCCCGGCCTGGCCACCAAACGTAATGGCTATGTCCGGCGGGCCCGCGAGATCTACGGCGGGGACCGGGTCGCGGGTGACAAGATCATCATCAATCTCACCGGCAGCGAGACGACTGTGACCCTGCAGCCGATGTCGCCGACGGAGGTGGATTTCGCGCAGTACGCGTTCGTTCCGCCCGCCGAGTGGGAGACCCTCCGCCTCGAGTTCCGTGACACGCGTACGGCCCTGCTGCGGGGCTCCCGCGGGCACGGTCGCACCACCATGGCGATCCGGCTGCTGCAGACCGTCCGGGCCACCGGCATCTACCTGCTGCGGCCACAGGTCGACCTGACCCGGCTCGCCGACCGGATCACCGGCCAGCGGATCCCGCCGGGCTCGGCGTTCCTGCTCACCGACCCCGACGACCTGGCCAGCCTGCACGAACACGCCTTTCTGAGCCTTGAGGCAGCCCTCCAGGAGGCCGATGCGCGTCTGGTCGTGACCGTGGAGACCGATGCCGCCCTGCCGAAGGGCGACCTGCTGCGGTACCAGGTGACGCTGCCCGCCGCCCCCGAACGCCACCACGTGCTGCTCAGGCACCTGGAGTACCGGCTCGACGAAACCCGGGCCGCGGAGATTCTCGGGTCCGCCGACATCCGGGCCCTCGTGGCGGAGCAGCTCACCGAGACCGCCACCTGCGAGACGGCCGCCACCCTGGCCCTGCACCTCAGCCGCTGCCAGGACGAGGACGGCCGGATCGACGTGGACCGCGTCCGGGCCCGGGTGCTGCAGAGCCGGGTCGACGAGTTCGACGGCTGGTTCGAGAACCTGCGCGACGTCGAGCTGCGCTCGTTCGCCATCGCGCTCGCCGTGCTGCACGGACTGTCGTACGACGAGATGTCCGCCGCCGCCCACGAACTCCGCGACCTGCTGGTCAAGGGCGACACGGTCATCCACTCCGGAAACGCTGACATCCAGCAGGTGCACCGTCGCGACGTGTTCCGCTTCGGCCGCGCGCAGCTGCTGAAGCGGCTGCAGGCCCGGATCGTTGAGGAGGTGCCGGGGAGCGTGCCGACGATGGCGGTCGAGTTCATCGACCGCACCTACGCGCAGCGGGTACTGGAGCGGGCTTGGCACGGGTACCAGATCCAGGACGATCTGATCAGCTGGCTCGACGGCCTCGTGGCCACGGGAAGCGACATGGTCCGGGTCTTCGCCAGCCAGGCGCTCGGGCACCTGGCGGTGCTCTCGTTCGATTACCTGTGCCGGCACGTGTTCAACACCTGGGCCGGCCACGACAACTTCCGCTACCGGGAGGCCGCGGCGGCCGCGCTGGGCGTCGCCGCGCGCCAGGAGACGCTGCGGCCGCACGTCACCGCCCTCGTGGCCGGCTGGTACGGCAACCGCGAGAAGCCGCTCCTGCAGTCGACCGCGGCGCTGGCCCACGGCACCGGCCTCGGCGCCGCCGACCCCACGGTGGCGTTCGACATGCTGTATCGCCTCGCGATGGTCGACGACCTCTGGGTCCGGCTCATGATCGCGCGCGGCGTGACCTGGCTGCTGGCTGAGGAGGACGACTACCAGGAGCAGCTGATGCCCCGGTTGTACGCCATGATCGAACGCTGCGCCAACGACGAGCGGCGCGCGGAGGCCGGCCAGTGGATGTTCGTCTTCGTGGCCAGCGATCTGCAGAACGACGTCCCCGACGGCGAGAGTGTCTCGGCGTGGCCCACGCTGCTGCGGCTGGCCGGCTCGTCCGGGGAGCTGCGCCGGCGCCTGGTGCAGATGCTGGTCTGGGTCCTGACCGCCGGTGGTCCCCGGTCCGAGTTCGCACACCGCGTGCTGCGCAGCTGGGCCGCGATGGCCGAGAGCAACCCGTCGCTCCGCGACGCGCTCACCAAGCTGGCGCGTTCGGTGCTCAAGCACGACGCCCGGGCCGGCGCGATCATCCAGCGTCTCGCGTGGCAGTGGAACAGCGAGGACGAACTTCTGCCGCTACCGCAGATCGCGAGCGCGATCGGGGCACTCACCGCACCCGTCTATCCCGGAAGGGCCGTCGCATGACCAACCAAGTTCCGCTGCTGCTCAGCGCCGAGCCGGTCGGACGGCTGCAGAGCCTGCAGCGCGCCGTCACGCCGAACGTCGCCGTCGTGTACGGCCTGGCTGACGGCAACCTCTATGTGCCCCAAGCCGCCGGCCCCGGGCGCCGCCCGAACAACCTCAACGGGCGTGTCCGGACCCGCTACGAGGTCGACCTGAGCAGCCACACCCACAACATCGAGCTGCGCACCATGCCGCCACCGGCCCAGGGCGGCGTCTACTACTTCCAGGCGGCGCTCACGATCGGGTTCCGGGTCGACCCCAGCCGCGTCAAGGAGGTGGTCCTGAACGACATCCGCGACGGGCTCGGGGTGGTGTCGACCTTCCTCATCCACGCGGTAGCGGATATCACCGAGCGATTCCCGATCGAGAAGGCGCAGGCGGCCCAGGAGGCCGTCAACAAGCAGTTCCGCGGGGTCACCAAGATCGGCGGCTGCATCGACCTGTTCCTGTGCCGGGCCAGGCTCGCGCCCGATCAGGCCGCGCAGGAGCACCTGCGGGCGATCGAGACGGCCCGGCGGGAGAACACCCTCGGCGCGGCCCGCCACGACACCGACCGGGACACGACCAACCGCACCAACGAGCTGGACGTCGTGCGGCAGATGCATGAGCTCGACCGGAACGAGCGCGAGCGGATCGCCCTGCAGGGACGGCCGATGAACATCCAGGACATGGTCATGTTGCATCTCGAGCGCAACCCGGGCGACACGCTCGAGACCCTCAAAATGCTGGCCGAGCTGCAGGCCGCGCAGATCGAGCGGGACGACGCCGAGCGGGCCCGCGCCGAGGACCGCCTCCGGTTCATGGTCGAGCAGAAGCTCCTGCAGGCCGTGGACGTCGAGAAGATGCGCCGCGAGGCCCTTACGCCGGTCATGCAGCCGGTCGCGTCGCTCGCGCCGGCACCGGCCGACGACGATTGGGACGAGCCGCTTCCGCCGTCGGTCGCGGTGTCAGGCGTCCCGTCGCCGCGTCCGCCGGACGAGCCTCCGCTGCCCGGCGTCATTCCGGTGTACGTCCTCGTCGACGTCCCGTTCGGCGCCAACGGCTCGCTGTCGCTGATCAGGGACGGGCTCGCGGACCTCAGCGAGGCCGTCGCCGCGGACCCGCGGATCGCCGCGGTGGTCCGGCTCGGGCTGCTCGGGTGCAGCGACGGCCTCGCCCTGGTGTCGCCCCTCAGCCGCCGGCGGCCGGGCGCGATGCTGCCGAGTATCGCCGCGGCGGCCGGCCGGTCCCGCCTGGCCCCGGCCTTCACCTGGCTGACCGAACATCTCGACGCTGACATGCTCGCGCTGAAGCAGGAGACCCCGAGCACGCGGCGGCCGCAGGTGCTGCTGCTGAGCCTGAGCGAGCCCGCCGATCCGACGTTCTGGCCGGACGCGCACCGAGCGCTGGTCGACCGCGCCGTGCAGCGGTTCGCGCCCGACGTCGTCGCCTGCGGTCTGGGTGCCGCCGCCGCCCCGACGATGCGCCGGCTGGCGACCCGCCCGGAGCTGGCGTTCGTGGCGCCGGCGGGCAGCGCGACGGCCGCGGTCAACTACTTCTTCGCCTTCGCCCGCGACCACATCCTCCGGTACGGGCAGGCCGTGCTCGACGGCGACCAGGCCGCGAACTTCCGCGGTCCTGCGGGCTTCGTGCCCGCCACCGAACCCGATCTCGATCCGAGGTAGAGAGGCTTATCACTCCATGCCGGACATCCGGGGCCAACTGCTGCCCATCTACCTGCTCGTCGACGAGTCCATGTCGATGGGCTCCAACATCGCAGAGCTGGAGGCCGGCCTCAACGCACTGCACGCGGCGCTGCTGGCGGAACCGATGGCGGCGGCGAAGGTACGGCTGTCGGTCATCGGCTTCTCCGACGACGCGGTGCTGCGGCTGGACCTCGCCGACATCCGTACGCTGACGGACCTGCCGCGGCTGGCCAAGCGCGGCCGGACCAGCTATGCCGCCGCGTTCGCGGAGCTGGAGCGGCGGATCCCGGACGACGTCAGCAAGCTCAAGCGAGGCGGCTACCAGGTGCACCGGCCGGCCGTCTACTTCCTCAGCGACGGCGAACCCACTGACGGCCGGGCCTGGGAGCCGATCCATGCCCGGCTCGTCGACCGCGCCCGCACCCCCGCCGCGCCGAACATCATCGCCTGCGGCATCGGCGACGCCGACGCGGAGATCATCCTGTCCGTCGCGACCGAGCCGCGGTATGCCTTCATCGCCGCCTCCAGCACCGACGTCGGGGCATCGGTCGCGAAGTTCTGCGTGGAGCTCACCAAGAGCGTGGTGAAGTCCGGCCGGACGCTGGCCACGGGCTCGCCCGAGCTGGTCATGAACCCGCCGGAGGGCTTCCGTCTCGTGATCGACGTGGTGTGATGACGACCCCGCAGGAGATCGACGAGCCGCGGGTGCACAACCCCCCGCGGCGCGGGCAGTGGGACCCGATCGTGGTCGATCGCGGCTCGATGGTGTTCGAACCCCGGCCCAGTGTGGGGCGCGTCCCCCCGGACACCATCTGCGACGGCTGGTCGACCCCGGACTTCACGGTGCGCCTGGCCAGCATCAGAGGCGACGCCCACCGCCACGCCGGCCGGCCGCGGCAGGACCACGCCGAGATCACGCTGCACCCACCGACCGGCACGGTGTTGTTCGCGGTGGCGGACGGCGTCTCGTCGGCGCCGCTCGCGGACATCGGGGCGAGAATCGCCGCGTCATGCGCGCTGTCCGCGGCGTGGCGGATGCTCGATGAGTCCGGGACCGTCGACTGGGCCGGGGTGGTCGCGGCCGCCGCCCGCGCGATGCTGCGCGACCGCGATCACGGGCTGCGTGCCGGCGAGACGCCGGCCGATGTGGAGCGGCGGCTCGCGACCACCCTGGTCGCCGGCGGCGTTCGGCCAGGCCCCGCCGGCCCGCTGGTCAGCGTGGTGCAGGTCGGCGATTCGGGGGCCTGGTTGCTGCAGGACGGCGCCTTCCGGCCGATCCTGCGGGTCAAGCACGGCGGCGGCGGGCCGCTGAGCTCCGCGGTCGAGCCGCTGCCGAGGGTGCCCGTTACGCTGCGCGCCGAGGAGGTGCCGCTGCCGCCGTCGGGTGTGCTGCTGGTCGGCACCGACGGCATCGGCGACCCGCTCGGTGACGGCACCGGGCTGGTCGGCTCGCTGCTGGCGCACACCCTGGCCGAGCCGCCGCCGATGCTCGGCTTCGCGCACGTCGCCGGCTTCTCGCGGGAGACCTTCGACGACGACCGGACGCTGGTCGCAGTCTGGTCGCGGCCCGGGCGGCCGCGATGAGCAGCCCGGCCGTGACGTCCGTGCGGCTGGCCGACCTGGAGCCGGTCGGCCTCCTCGGCGACGGCGGCCAGGGCGTGGTCACGCAGGTCCGGGTGCCGGGCGCGTTTCCCGGACCGATGGCGTTCAAGCGGTATGAGCCCGGCGTGCTGCGCGAGCTCGAGCAGGACGTGCTGGCAGACATGATCGCGCATCCGGGTCACGCCGGACCCGGCTTCCGGGCGTTGCTGGAGACGCAGCTGGCGTGGCCCGTCGCACTCGTGCGCGACGAGCACGACACCGTGTGCGGCTTCCTGATGCCGCAGGCGCCCGAGGTGTTCTGGGGCAACCTCCACCTGCCCAACAGCGCCGGCACGCTGACGCCGGTCAGGCTGGACTACCTGCTCAACCCGCCCGAGTACACCAACCGGATCAACCTGCTGACATCGCCCAGCCTGCGGCTGAACCTGCTGCTGGACGCGGCCCGGATGCTGCTCGCGCTGCACGCCGACGACGTCGTCGTGGGGGACCTCTCGCCGCGGAACTTCCTGTTCACCGCGTTCCACTGGCGCTGCTTCCTGCTCGACTGCGATGCGATGACCGTGCGTGGCCGCTCGCCCCTGCCGCCGGTGGAGACCCCGGACTGGCAGTTGCCGTCCGGCGAGCCGGTGGGGACGAAGGCCGGCGACCGGTTCAAGTTCGGGCTCATGGTGATCCGGGTGCTGTGTTCGGACCAGTCGCTGTGCGATCCCGAGGAGCTGCGTCCCGGGTTCCCGGCCCTGGCCGACCTGGCCCGGCAGGCTCAGCTGGCCCCGGACGAACGCCCTGGCTGGGACGAGTGGATCGACGCCATCGAGGCGGCGAAGCCGGGCGCCTCGACAGCGGTGGTGATGCCCGCGCCGCCGGCCCCGGTCACCGTGCCCGCCCCGCCGGTCACCGTGCCCGCGCCGCCGCCGGCCGTCCCTCTCGCACCGGCCCCGCCGGTCCGGCCGGGCGGCGCTTCACGACCGCTGACGATGCGGCAGTGGGCCGTCTTGGCCCTGGCGCTGGTCGTCGTGATCTGCATCATCGGGTTCGTCGCCAACAAGGATCACGAGCGGCCCGCGGACCGCAGCGGCACCTCGTCCGGCTCCGCGCCGTTCGACAGCGGCGTGGGCGAGGACGAGCCGACGACCTATCCGACGCGGACGCAGACGACCACCGCGCCGGCGGTGCCCGTCGCGCCCTCCGCCGCCGGCATCGTCACGCTGCCCCCCGGGGCCGACCGGACCGCCGTCGCCGTGGGGCGCATGTTCGACCAGTACTTCACCGGCATCAACAACCGCGACTGGGACGCCGCGCTCGCGGTCTACGACCCGGCCGGCGGCATCGTGCACGCAGACAACCTCAAGGAGCGATCGTCGTTCATCGACAGCATGACGACGACGACCGACGATGATGTCGTCCTGTGGAGCGTCCAGCCCGGCGGGGCGGGCGTGCTGGCGCGTATCACCTTCCGGAGCCGGCAGAACGCCGGCTTCGGTCCGAAAGGCAGCGAGAACGAGACGTGCCTGCGCTGGGACAACACCTACTCGCTGAGCGGCGATGCGACGGGCTACCGCATTTACAAGAAGACGAAAGGCACCCATGCCCCCTGCCCGTCGGCCTAGGCCGCGCCCGGCGCCGATCCGTCCGGAGACCACAGTGCCGTGGTGAGCCGACGGCTCACCACGCGGGCGTCCCGATGGCCGGGCCAGCGGCGCAGCGTCCGGGCCAGCTCGCGCAGGTCGGCGCGGATCGTCGCCGAGCCGAGCCGGTCGTAGTCGTCGAGGGCCTGGCCGGCCACGACGCAGGCCTCGTCGAGCTGGCCCGACACGGCCAGGGCCCGGGCCAGCCGGGTGCCGTACCGGGCGCGCGTCCGCCGCGCACCCGGCGGGACGAGGGCCAACTGGCCGCGGATGGTCTCCGCCGCGGGCCCCGGGCGGCCGAGGTCCAGCAGTGCCCAGCCGGTCGACATGGCCACGACATCGGGCACATTGCTGCTGCCGAGCACCGGCCCGTCACCGCCGGGGTCGGACGCGAGCAGTTCGCGCGCCGCGTCCAGGGCGTGCAGGCAGGCCCGGTGGTCCCCGGCGAGCGCGTGGCCCTGGGCCTCCCGCTGGGCCGCCAGCCCTCGAATCCTCGGCCGGCACGGCGTCTCGCGCGCCTGCCGGGCCAGCGCGATCGTCGCGGCTGCGTCTCCCTGGTACATCGTGATCAGGGCTCGGCGCACCTGGGCGTACGCGGCCATCTCGCGATCGTTGCCGTTGCGGGCGAATTCGACCGCCTGGCCGGTCCACCATGCCGCCTCCTGGTCGCGCCCGCTCTCCTGCGCCATCCAGCCGAGGTACTCCGCGTAGCGGGACCCGAGGAGCCAGGCATCGCCGCGCTCCCGTCCGGACAAACGAACGCCGAGCACCCGCAGCGCGTTGGTCTGTGCCACGAGGATCGGCAGCAGGATCTCGGAGTCGGCGTGCTGCCCCAGCGCGCGCACCTGCTCGAACATCGCCCGGAAGCCTTCCAGCGCCGACCTGTCCGCGCCGTGCGCCGGCCCGGGCTCCGGGGCGACGATGCGCCGGAGCCCCGACGGCAACATCGCGGACGCCACCCAGCGCAGCAGCCCACGACGGCTCGCCACCGCGAACCCGCCGGCGCCGAGCGCGTCCATGGTCAGGACCCACACGCCGTCACCCTCGGCCGCCGGCGGCGCGGGCGCACCGGCGACCACCGGCTCGACCAGCGCGGCGAGCGCACCCTCACACCCGAGCGCCGCGTCGCAGCGCCGGGCGAACTCGACGTTGACGGGCCGCTGCCCGGTCTCGACCTTGCTGAGATACCCCTTGGTGTAGTGCACTTCCGCCGCGAACCGGCTGAGTGACCAGCCGGCATCCTCGCGCCGCCGGCGCAGCTCGGCGCCGAATCGGGGGTTCAGCGAGCCCATCGCCTCCATCCGAAGAATCCATCACGCCGAATGCGCGTCCCGAACCGAACTGTCGGACAAACGGCACGACAACACCGTCAACAGCCGGGCCTAGCCGTTGAGCAGCTGGCGGGCCATGACGATGCGCTGGACCTGGTTGGTGCCCTCGTAGATCTGGGTGATCTTATGTAAAGTGATCTCTGAGCTGCAAAAACGCGTCCCAAGATGGGCCTGGGCCGGGATTTCCCCAGGATGCCGGAATCGGACTACCCGGGGCTCGCTAGGCCGTTGATCGACATGCTTGTATGGCCGCCTTGGCGCAGTCTCGATCCCCAGAGGATGATCGACCGTCACCAGGCCGCGCAACGATGCGTACCGGTGATAGGCATTTTTTGCGCCGCACCGGCGCGAGGTTGCGCGCAAGCCGTCACCCGCTCATGTTCCGTAGCTGTGCCGAGTGCGTCGAAGGCTTGGAACGCAGAGGGCGGATGAGTTCCGGGCATCAAACCGATGGTCCGGTGGTGATCGGTCAATCGCCATGCCTCGCGTCTCGCATTCGGTGAGCGTGCGCTCCCGCGCCCACGCGGATTGTCTCGCGCAAGCGGCAGTGCTACGGTCTATGGACCGCGAAACGGAGTCTTCGGTAGCACCGGGACAACCAGCGCGCACCCACGTCGTTTCACGAGCCGGCACGCGCGCCTGTCTGCGCACCGGAGGAGTCCCCATGTCCAAGAAAGTGCTTGCATTCGTCCCTCAGCACACCACAACCAAGTCGCGCGTTATGGCGATCGTCGACAAGGGCAACGGCCAGGAAATCGACGCGGTCGCCACCGTCGACTGGCCACACGATGCCGTCGCCATCTGCAACATTCTCAACGCGTCCAGCCGAGGACTGGAGCAGTTTTCCGGCCTGTGGGCCAGCCTGCCCGCCAGCGTCCGAGCCAGCCTGGACCAGGCCAATGAACAGCGCGTCGGTCCCGATGACGAGCGAGACTTCCTCGCTTCGTGGTTCATCACCGAACTCGACCCGCCGAAGCTGCCCGATCCCAGAGCACCTATCGACTGGGCGGCACTGTTCCCGACCGCCGGCTGTCCGGCCGACGGTTGCGATCTGTGCGATGGCTGCGCCGGTCATGCCGAAAGACCGGGCGAGCGCCCACCGGTCAATCAGTGCGCTCCGGGTGGTTCGTGCGCCTGCCAGACCGACGTTCTGGCGGACGACGAAGAACCCTGTGCCTGCATGTTCACGGTAGTGGGTCCGCGCTGGGCTGCCGCGCTGTACCAGTCGTTGGCGGAGGCAGCCGACGCGCTGGTGGAACACGCCGAGGAGCTGATGTGGGGTGTTCAAGGGCCGGCTTCCTCGTTTCCGCAGTCACTGATCGCGCAGCCGCCGCAATTCTTCCTACGGCTGGCGCAAGCTTGTGCCGATCTGTGCGACGAACTCGCACACGGGCGTCCACCGGTTCCGCACACCATCGCCGAATTGCTGATGCTCGACGAGGCCGCACGGTCTTATCTCGATGGTTGGGTCGGTGGAGACGGCCTCGACCTCGACGGCATGAAAACCGAGATGAGCTACCTGCCCGAGGCGCCCGGTGACTTCGAGATGGACGCCTTGTGGATGTTCCAGATCACCGACGCGGATTGGATCGAGATCGCCGAGTCGGAAACGGTGTATGCGCCGTACTCGATGAACCGTGTCTTCGACCTACTGCCGGAGGCTAAGGACTGGCCGCGCACCTCGACCGAACGAGTGGACAGAGCGGGATGACGTGCGGGGGAGCAGGCCTGTACGCGCACCTCATCCGTTGGTCAGAGTTGTGCGCGTGCGTCTGGAGCCGTCTCGGCTACAAACATGGACGGAGTCGCGGTCGACACGATGCGGCAAGCCGTTGCGTTGATCACCGTAGCGCACTTGGATTTCCGCACGGCTCCTGTAGCGCTGGTCTCTCCTGTCGAGGACTCGGTGTACCTCCACGAAGCGGCGACGAACCGACAGGGCCGGCCGGCGGTTTAAGCGCGTTGCGTTCCGCGTGGGTGCCCGGCATCATCAATCTATGCGGATAGCCGAGATCGAGGTCGGAGCGGAATACGCATATCGCGAGAACGGCTGGGATCAAGATGTCTCAGGCGTTGTCGTTCGCGCCCAAGCTCGGCGGGCAGCGGCTGCAAGTAAAGATCTTGGAGCCGGCGAAAGGTGGCGGTGTCTCCGTGCGGCGCGGAGCCGTCGTGGAGGTGACAAGTCGGCGTCTAGTAATCGCCTGGGCCGGCTGGCCCGCGTTGTCGGCGACGGAGCAGGCGGAGCGGGACAAGCAGACAGTCGAGCGACGTGAATATCAGGCTAAGTACGAGCGGGAGTTCGTCGCCGATCCTTCGCGGATGATGCCGGACGCGTATGACCGCATGTATGCGAGGACCGTACGCTCCATCGAAGATCTACACGACTGGCCGATACCTTCGCCGCACTTCTTATGGCGAGCCGACCGGCGAGCCCTGGTCGACGCGGCGCTTCCTGTGCTCAAAGGCCTGCCCGTCGATCTGGTCAGAGATCTGCTTGCTGCGGCGAGCCTCGACACCGAAACGTCGCCCCCTTCCGACCGTGCGGAGGGGACGGTGGGTGCGGTTCTCGAGCCGATGGTTGAACTGCTCTCCGATACAATGAACTGGTCGCGCCACGGATCCCTGGCGAATCGGGTGCCGGATGATGTCTGGGCAACGTCGAGCCAGTTCGTTGATGCCTGTGTTGCCGCGGTGGACGGGCAAGGTGGTCACGTTCAGCTGCCTGCGTCGCCGCAGTTCGAGGACTCAACCTTTCCGGGACCAGGCTGGCTGCGTGTCAGCTACGGTCGGACGTCCGGACGGCGGATCCACGCTCCAGACTGCCATGTGCTGAAAAGTCAACAGTCGCACCCAGTCGACGCCCCGACTTGGCCTGCGTGGCGACTCAACCTTCCGGGTAGTGACCCTTGTGGCAACTGCGGCGGTCCAACTCCTGCCGCGACCCCTGCTTTGCTCGGCTTCCTGACGGCGGCGGTTGTCTGGCAGCATCGATCAGGCAAGGCAGTCGAACAATGGCAGTTGCGTTCGTGTTTGACTATGCTTGCCGACGCCGCGCGTTCACGCGCCATCGAAGTCGAACCTGACCGCGACTGGGTGAACCACGTGGTGACAGCGTTGCTCTCGGATCGACCCGGCGACAGCTGGGACGCGTACAAAGCGATGAGCCCGTTCAGTCATGAGTATGAGCAGTTGAATGACACCCAACAGATGGATGCGCTTCGCCTGACGTGCAGCAGGCTGATCCTTCTTGACAAGGCACTACCGGCGAGCCGTCGTCCCAACGATCACCTACAACCGGTAGAAGACATTGCCGGTGATTCGAGAATGCGCCGCGAGACCGTCCGGTCCTGGTACTCCGCCCGGCGTTCGGCCTGTATCGAGGCGCTCCCGGATTTCGATTTATTGCTTTTCACGCTACCGGACGCGGTGAAATGGTAGGCGACCTGTGCGCTGGGGCGCTTACCAGTCGGCTCGCATGTTCTGTCCTACACGACCCAGGTGGCCCGCGCCGGATCCCACCGCCCGGCCGCCACCCCGGCCAACACCGGGTCGAGCATGGCCTTCACCAAAGCCAATGCCGCGGGGAACCGTCCCAACTCCATCAACTGGGGTAGTTCGTGTCGCGGCTTCCTGAAGACTGACCCCCAGCGGGTTTTTGAATCTTGACCCCTCCTCTTTGATGATCTTGGAGGGTGTTGAGCGTGGAGGACTGG
>NZ_JBFAJA010000002.1:0-50127 GCF_040654975.1 Dactylosporangium sp. NPDC050588
GCCCGGGTCCGGGCCGCGCGACGCTGCGTTCTGAGCTGGTTACTTGCCGAGGCGGCAGATGCGGACAAAACCCTCCGCATCGATGCTGGCGCCACCGACGAGCGCACCGTCGATGTCGGGCTGCTCGATGATCGACGCCACGTTGTCGTGCTTGACCGAGCCGCCGTAGAGGATCCGCACCCGGTCGGCGGTGCCGCCGGTGTACTTCTCCGCGAGGCGGGTCCGGATCGCGCCGATGACCTCCTGCGCGTCCTGCGGCGTCGCGACCTTGCCGGTCCCGATCGCCCACACCGGCTCGTACGCCACGACGATCTTCTCGACCTCGTCGGTCTTGATCTTCTCGAGGCCGGCGTCGAGCTGGGCGAGCGTGTAACCGACGTGCTCGCCGGCCTCACGGACCGCCAGGCCCTCGCCGACGCACAGGATCGGGGCGATGCCGTTCGCGAGCGCGGCCTTCACCTTGGCGTTGACGAGCGCGTCGTCCTCGCCGTGGTACTGGCGGCGCTCCGAGTGCCCGACGACGACGTACTGGCAGCCGAGCTTCGCCAGCATCGCGCCGGAGATCTCGCCCGTGTACGCACCCGACGAGTGTTGCGACAGGTCCTGAGCGCCGTAGCCGATGAGCAGCTTGTCGCCGTCGACCAGCGTCTGCACGCTGCGGATGTCGACGAACGGCGGCAGCACGACCACCTCGACGTCGTTGAGCTGCTGCTCGTTGAGGCTGAACGCCAGCTTCTGCACCAGGGCGATGGCCTCGAGGTGGTTGAGGTTCATCTTCCAGTTGCCGGCCATGAGCGGCCGGCGGCCGGTTGCTTCTGCCATCGCTCAGGCCTCCAGTGCCGTGATGCCGGGCAGCGCCTTGCCCTCGAGGTACTCCAGGGACGCGCCACCACCGGTCGAGATGTGGCTGAACCCGTCTTCCGGGATGCCGAGCGCGCGCACGGCCGCGGCCGAGTCACCGCCGCCGACGACGCTGAAGCCGTCGATCTTGGTGATCGCCTCGGCGACGCCCCGCGTGCCGGCCGCGAACGGCGCCAGCTCGAAGACGCCCATCGGCCCGTTCCAGAACACGGTCTTCGCGGACTCGACGGCCTGCGCGAACAGCGTCACCGACTCCGGTCCGATGTCCAGGCCGAGCTCCTCGGCCGGGATCGCGTCCGCGGCGACGACCTGGGTCTTCGCGTCGGCCGCGAACTTGTCCGCCGTCACCACGTCGACCGGCAGCACGATCTTGCCGCCACCACGGGCGAGCAGGTCGGCGCAGGTGGCGACCATCTCGTCCTGCAGCAGGCTCTTGCCGACCTCGTGGCCCTGGGCCTTGAGGAAGGTGAAGCACATGCCGCCGCCGATGAGCAGCTTGTCGACCTTCGGCAGCAGCGCCTCGATCACGGCGAGCTTGTCGGAGACCTTCGAGCCGCCGAGGATGACCACATACGGCCGCTCGGGGTCGCCGGTGAGCTTCGACAGCACGTCCAGCTCGCGCTGCACGAGGCCGCCCGTGTACCGCGGAAGCAGCGCCGCCACGTCGAACACGCTCGCGTGCTTGCGGTGGACCGCACCGAAGGCGTCGTCGACATACACGTCGGCGAACTCGGCGAGCTGCGCGGCGAACCCGCCCCGCTCCGCCTCGTCCTTGCTGGTCTCACCCTTGTTGAACCGCAGGTTCTCCAGCAGCGCCACGTCACCGTCGCCGAGCCCGGCGACCGCGGCCCGCGCCGACTCCCCCACCGTGTCGGTGGCGAACGCGACCGGCTTGCCCAGCAGCTCGCCGAGCCGGTGCGCGACCGGCTGCAGCGTGTACTTCGGGTCGGGCTCGCCCTTCGGACGGCCCAGGTGCGACACCACGGTGACCCGCGCGCCGGCCTCACGCAGCGCGTTGAGCGTCGGCAGGACCGCCCGGATGCGCCCGTCGTCGGTGATCTTGTCTCCGTCGAGCGGAACGTTCAGGTCGGCGCGCAGGAGCACGCGCCGACCCTTGACGCCCTCGCTCAGGAGGTCGTCGAGCGTCTTCACAGGCCGGTGCCCACCAGCGTGACGAGGTCGACGAGGCGGTTGCTGTAGCCCCACTCGTTGTCGTACCAGCCGACGACCTTGACCTGGTTGCCGATGACCTTGGTCAGGCCCGCGTCGAAGATGCACGAGGCCGGGTCGGTGACGATGTCGCTGGAGACGATCGGGTCCTCGGTGTAGGTCAGGATGCCCTTGAGCGGACCGTCGGCGGCGGCCTTCATGGCGGCGTTGACCTCGTCGACCGTGGTCTCGCGACCCACGGTGACGGTCAGGTCGGTGGCCGAGCCGGTCGGGATCGGCACACGCAGCGCGTAGCCGTCCAGCTTGCCCTTGAGCTCGGGCAGGACCAGCGAGACCGCCTTGGCGGCACCGGTCGAGGTCGGCACGATGTTCAGGGCGGCGGCGCGGGCGCGACGCAGGTCCTTGTGCGGGGCGTCCTGCAGGTTCTGGTCCTGCGTGTACGCGTGGATCGTGGTCATGAGGCCACGCTCGATGCCGAACGTGTCGTTGATGACCTTGGCCATCGGCGCGAGGCAGTTCGTGGTGCACGACGCGTTGGAGATGATGGTGTGGTTCGCGGCGTCGTACTTGTCCTCGTTGACGCCCAGGACGACCGTGACGTCCTCGCCCTTGGCCGGCGCCGAGATGATGACCTTCTTCGCGCCCGCGGCGACGTGGACCTTGGCCTTCTCGGCGTCGGTGAAGATGCCGGTCGACTCGATCACGACGTCGGCGCCCAGGTCGGCCCACGGCAGCTTCGACGGGTCGCGCTCAGCGAGCGCCTTGAACGTCTTGCCGTTGACGGTGATCTCGTCGGAGGTCGCCTTCACCTCGTAGGGCAGGCGGCCCAGGATGCTGTCGTACTTGAGCAGGTGCGCCAGCGTCGCGTTGTCAGTGAGGTCATTGACGCCCACAATTTCGATGTCAGCGCCCTTGGCCAGCGCCGCACGGAAGAAGTTGCGGCCGATGCGGCCGAAGCCGTTGATGCCAACCCGGATGGTCACTTCGACACATCTCCTCGCCTCGTCGCGGCCGGCCGTTGCCGATGCCGGTCGCCCGTGAGTGATCATGGCTCGCCCGGTCGTGGCCCTAATCGGTGAGGCCCATGAGCGGGGAGCGGCCGCGTAGAGCGGCATACGGACGGCTTCGTCGCCGAACAGGAAAACCCTATCGCCTGCACAGCGCCGAACTCCCGCGGGGGTGTCTGAGCACACAGCCCGATCACGGTTTTCACCCTCCCTCGGCGGGGTGCGGGATGGTCCCGTGCCCCGTGCGTCGACGTTGGGGACATTGTCTCGCCGGGGTACGACAAAAACGGGCGCGATCGAGGCATCCCGCGGCGGGCCTACGGCCGGTCGTCCACGCGGCGCGCCCTCGCCCATGATCCGGAAGACCTTGCGCAGCCCACGGTGCACAACCTCTTCCGGATCACGGGAACCACCTGCCCCTCGTGATCCGGAAGAGTTCGTGTGGCGCTGGGGCACACGGGACTCCGGACAATGTGCACAGCTCAGCCCGCGACACGTCCCGCCCCGAGGCGGTCGCGGCCGCCAAGGACCGGAGTCCGCACGGATGAGCTAACTGACCAGCATCTCCGGCGTGACGGCGGACTCGGTGTCGGGAATTCCGAGGTCGCGGGCGCGCTTGTCGGCGAGGGCGAGCAGACGCCTTATGCGCCCGGCGATCGCGTCCTTCGTGAGCGGCGGGTCAGCGAGCGCGCCGAGCTCCTCCAGGGACGCCTGCCGGTGCTCGAGGCGCAGGGTGCCGGCGCTGAAGAGGTGCTCGGGGGCGTTGTCGGCGAGGATCTCCATCGCGCGCGCGACCCGGGCGGCGGCGGCCACGGCGGCGCGGGCGGAGCGGCGCAGGTTGGCGTCGTCGAAGTTGGCGAGGCGGTTGGCGGTGGCCCTGACCTCGCGGCGGACCCGGCGCTCCTCCCAGGTGAGGACGCTCTGGTGCGCGCCGATACGGGTGAGCAGCGCGGCGATCGCGTCGCCGTCCTTGACCACGACGCGGTCGACGCCGCGGACCTCGCGGGCCTTGGCGGTGATCCCGATGCGCCGGGCGGCGCCGACGAGCGCGAGCGCGGCCTCCGGACCGGGGCAGGTGATCTCCAGGGCGCAGCTGCGGCCCGGCTCGGTCAGCGAGCCGTGCGCCAGGAACGCGCCCCGCCACGCCGCGACGGCGCAGCACATGTTGGCCGACACGACGTGCGGCGGCAGGCCCCGGACCGGCCGTCCACGGACGTCGAGCAGTCCCGTCTGCCGCGCGAGCGCCTCGCCGTCCTTGACCACGCGCACGATGAAGTGGCTGGCCTTCCGCAGGCCGCCGGACGCGAGGACGTGGATCTCGCTCTGGTACCCGTACACCTCCGAAACCTCCCGCCGGAGCCGGCGGGCGGCGGCGTTGGTGTCGAGCTCGGCCTCGACGACCACCCGGCCGGAGACGATGTGCAACCCGCCCGCGAAGCGGAGCAGCGCGGCCATCTCGGCGCGCCGGCAGCAGGGTTTCGCTACATCCACCCTGCTCAGCTCGTCCTTGACCGCAGCGGTCATCGCCATTCTGTCGTCACCTCGCGGGGCTCAATCGAACTGTCGGTGGTGCTGCTCAGCAGTGGTTTCAAGGCTGTGGCCAGCGCGTGCGGGTCGTGCAGCGGTGCTCCGTCAGCGACAGCCATCGGCGCGAGCACCAGACGTGCACCCAGCGATTCTGCCGCACGATGGACCGGTTCGGGGTCGCCTACGGCTTTCCCGTCGGCAAGAACTACATCGACATGTAACCCAGGTAGGTAACGACGCAGGGCGGCAAGGTGTTCCGGCAAGGTCAGGCCGGCCGTCTCGCTGTCGGGCGCCAGATTGAGCGTGACCAGGCGCTTCGCGGGACTCATGGAGATCGCTGCGGCCAGTTCGGGCACCAGCAGATGCGGGATCACGCTGGTGAACCACGATCCTGGTCCGAACAGCAACCAGTCCGCGTTCTTCGTCGCATGTACGGCTTCCGAGCAGGCCTCCGGTGCGACCGGCACGAGCCGGACCCGGTCGATCCGCTTCGGGGTGACCGCGACGGCATGCTGACCGCGCACCGTCACCACTTCACCACACTCGGACAGGTCCGCCTCGATGTGCAGCGGCTGCCGCGACATGGGCAGCACCCGCCCGTCGCAGCGCAGCATGTGCGCCGCCTGGTCCAGCGCGACGACTGGGTCGCCGGCGAGCTCCATCAGAGCGCACAGGACGAGGTTGCCGACCGGGTGCCCGGCGAGGTCGTCGTTGCCGGCGAACCTGTGCTGGAACACCTCCGCCATCGCCTCCTCGTCGGCGAGCGCGGCGAGCGCCTGGCGCAGGTCCCCGGGCGGCAGGATGTCGCGGGTCGCGCGCAGCCGCCCGCTGGACCCCCCGTCGTCGGCGACCGTGACCACGGCGGTGATGTCCAGCGGCGTGTCCAGGTGGATCCGCCGCAGCGCCCGCAGGGACGCGGACAGCCCGTGCCCACCACCGAAGGCGACGACCCTCACACCGCTCACGCCATCACCTCCGCTGCGCTCATTCGCGCCCCAGGTCGCGGTGCTGCGGCGCGGCGGCCAGGCGCATCTCGCGCAGCCGCCGGGCGAGCTCCTCGGCGATCGCGACGCTGCGGTGCTTGCCACCCGTGCACCCGACGGCGATCGTGAGGTAGCGCTTGCCCTCCCGCTCGAAGCCTGGAGCGGTCGCGTTGATCAGCCGGGCGTACGTCTCCACGAACGTGACCGCGCCGCGCTGCCCGAGCACGTACCGGCTCACGTCGGTCTCGCGTCCCGTGTGCTCGCGCAGCTCCGGCACCCAGTACGGGTTCGGCAGGAACCTCGCGTCGAGGACGAAGTCGGCGTCGGGCGGCAGGCCGTACTTGAAGCCGAACGACAGCACCGTGACCCTGATCTGGGTCGTGTCCTCCTCGCCGAACATCTCCTCGATGCGCCCGCGGAGCTGGTTGACGTTGAGGTGGCTGGTGTCGATCAGCACGTCCGCCTGCTCGCGGGCCTCCTGGAGCAGCTTCCGCTCGGCGGCGATGCCGTCCGACAGCCGCCCGCCGCCCTGCAACGGATGCGACCGGCGCACACTCTCGAACCGCCGGATCAGCACCTCGTCGTCGGCGTCGACGAACACCATCCGCGGGTTGAACCCCCGCTCCCGCAACGACTTCACCGCGCCCGGCAGATCGGTGGAGAACGCGTGGCTGCGCACGTCGAGCACCATCGCCGTGCGCCGCGCCGCCCCCCGCGCCGCGAACGCCAGCTCCGCCATGTCGAGCAGCAGCGCCTGCGGCAGGTTGTCCACGACGTAATACCCGACGTTCTCCAGCGCCCGGGCGACCGTGCTCCGCCCTCCGCCGGACACCCCCGTCACGATGACCAGGTCGGTCGCCGTGCGGTCAGGCACCCCCGACGCTTCTTCGCTCACCACGCCGACGAGTTTATGCCGTGCCGTCCGCCCGTCCGGCGGCTCGGTCGGTTTGTACCTTTTCAGGGTCCCCCAGCCCAGCCGGGAAGCACGCATGACGCCCTCCACAGCACTGAACCTGCACGGGAACGGAGCCAGGCCGATCAGCGCGACCACACCACTGAACGCACGCCCACGCCCATGCGGGCAGGTCTCCTCCACCACGCCGACCTGCCCTGCCACTCCCACAGCGACCGGCGTACCGCAAGCGGATCCCTCAGCCGACAACCGGCCACCACGATGATCGAAGGACGCCCCTGGCCGCCCGGACAACCACCACGCGACTTCGATCACTCCGCGTGAAGCCAACGACGGCACGAAAGCACCGAACGACACCCCCGACCGCACCGAACCATCCGAAAACGGCAGCCGACCCACACCCGCATCCCTCAACCGAAACCCAGCCACCACCATGATCGAAGAACGCCCCTGGCCGCCCAGACGACCACCACATGACATCGATCACGACGCCCACCACCACAACCGCCCCCGCTGGCCACCAGGCCCCCGCGAGTTCGGCGATCAGAGTGAGGCAGCGCTGGTCGCGAACCCACGGCGGCGGCAAGGTCACCGTCGGCGATCGGCGCGACGCACACTGGTCGCGAAAGTCAACGCCGGCGAGGAAGCTCCAACTAAACGCCGTCAACGGCGCTAGATCACGTGAGGACGGCAGCCGACCCGCGGGCAGATCCCTCAACCGAAACCCGGCCACCACCATGATCGAAGGACGCCCCTGGCCGCCCGGACAACCACCACACGACATCGATCACGACGCCCACCACCACGACCACCCCACCGACCACCAAGACCGCCCGCGAATGGGACAGCACCGGTTGTAACCACGACGGCGCTGGACCATGTGAGGACGGCGGTCAAGGAACATCACCGCGACCGCGCCACCTGGCGCCCGCCCCAGCCGGGCGGAAAAAGAACCCCACCTCCGTGCTGGCCTGACCGGTTACCCACAGAGATCGGCGAACCCGCACGCGGACAGCGACGCAACGGCAGCCGACCCGCAGGCGGATCCCTCAAACAAAGCCGGCCACCGCCATGATCCAAGAACGACTTCGGTCACGACGGCTATGACCGCGATCGATCCGCCGGGAAGAGGTCGGGAAGAGGCCCGGACCGTGGGTGAGGTCTGCGGTTGGTTAGGAGTCGGAGGACGAAGAGGTCGGGTCGATCACCGGCGGTAAGGAGGCAGGAGCCGGCGCCAACGATGCAGCCGGTGAAGAGGGCGCAGCCGGCGCGGGCGAAGGTGGGCCGTTCACAGCGACCAGAATCGCCTCCGCCGTCCGGCGGCCGATGCCCGGCACCTCGGCGATCTCGTCGATGCTGGCCGCCTTGAGACGCTTCAATGAGCCGAAATGGCGCAGCAGCGCTTTGCGGCGGATTTCGCCGAGGCCGGGGACGTTGTCGAGGGTCGATTCGGTCATGCGCTTGGAGCGCTTCTGGCGGTGGTAGGTGATGGCGAAGCGGTGGGCCTCGTCGCGGGCGCGCTGCAGGAGGTAGAGGCCCTCGGAGGCGCGGGGCAGGATGACGGGGAACTCGTCGTCGGGGAGCCAGACCTCCTCCAGCCGCTTGGCCAGGCCGCAGATGGTGATGTCGTCGATGCCGAGGTCGAGCAGGACCTGGGCGGCGGCGTTGACCTGGGGCTGGCCGCCGTCCACGACGACGAGCTGGGGCGGGTAGGCGAACTTGCGGGGCCGGCCGGTCGTCGGGTCGATGCCGGGGCGGGACGGGTCGGCGTCCTCCTCGGCCAGCGAGTCGAGCTCGACCTTGGCGTCCAGGTAGCGGGCGAAGCGCCGCCGCAGGACCTCGGAGATGGCGGAGACGTCGTCGGTGGCGCCGTTGATGGCGAAGCGCCGGTATTCGCTCTTGCGGGACAGGCCGTCCTCGAAGACGACCATGCTGGCGACGACGTCGGTGCCCTGGATCTGGGAGATGTCGTAGCACTCGATGCGCAGCGGGGCGGTCTGCATGCCGAGCGCCTCGGCGATCTCCTCCAGGGCCTTGCTGCGGGTGCTCAGGTCGCCGGCGCGGCGCAGCTTGTGCTGCTGGAGGGCCTGCTCGGCGTTGCGCGCGACGGTCTCGGCGAGGGCCTTCTTGTCGCCGCGCTGCGGCACGCGGATCGCGACCCGGCTGCCGCGCAGCTTGCTCAGCCAGTCGGCGAGCGCGTCGACGTCGGCGGGCAGCTCGGGGACGAGCAGCTCCTTGGGCAGGTCGGCGGGGTCGGTGCCGGCCTCGGCGCCGTAGATCTGGCTGCAGAAATGGTGGACGAGGTCGCCGGCGCTGAGGTCCTCGGTCTTCTCCACGACCCAGCCGCGCTGGCCGCGGACCCGGCCGCCGCGCACGTGGAACACCTGGACGGCCGCTTCCAGGGGGTCGTCGGCGAACGCGACCACATCGGCGTCGGTGCCGTCGCCGAGCACGACCGCCTGCTTCTCCACCGCCCGGCGCAGCGCGCCCAGGTCGTCGCGGATGCGGGCGGCGCGCTCGAAGTCCAGCTCGTCGGAGGCGGCGAACATCTCCCGCTCGAGCCGTTTGACCATCGTGTCGGTCTTGCCGGCCATGAAGTCGCAGAAGTCGTCGACGATGCGGCGGTGCTCCTCCTCGCTGACCCGGTCGACGCACGGCGCGGAGCACTTGCCGATATAGCCCAGCAGGCAGGGGCGGCCGATCTGGCCGGCGCGCTTGAACACGCCGGACGAGCAGGTCCGCGCCGGGAACACGCGCATCAGCAGGTCGAGGGTCTCGCGGATCGCCCAGGCGTGCGCATAGGGGCCGAAGTAGCGCACGCCCTTGCGCTTGGCGCCGCGCATCACCTGCAGGCGCGGATAGGCCTCGTCGAGCGTGACCGCCAGATACGGGTAGCTCTTGTCGTCCCGGTAGCGGACGTTGAACCTGGGGTCATACTCCTTGATCCAGTTGTATTCGAGCTGGAGCGCCTCGACCTCGGTGCCGACCGTGACCCAGTCGACCTTGGCCGCGGTGGTGACCATCTGCTGGGTGCGCGCGTGCAGGGTCCACACGTCGGCGAAGTAGGAGTTGAGCCGCTGCCGCAGGCTCTTGGCCTTGCCCACGTAGATGACGCGGCCCGACGGGTCGCGGAACCGGTAGACCCCCGGCGTGTCGGGAATGGTCCCGGGTGCGGGTCGATACGTGGACGGATCTGGCACTCTTCGAGACTATCCGGGGGGTACGACAAAACGCCGACCCCCCGGAAGCGCGCTCATGCCAGGGAGATGTTGTCCCCGTCGATCTTCAGGGTCTTCTCGGCCAGGCCCTTGGTGGCCGGGCCGTTCTTCACGGAGCCGTCGGCCGCGGAGAAGACGCTGCCGTGGCACCGGCAGTTGATCGCGCCGGCCGAGACGTCGGAGACGACGCACGACTGGTGGGTGCAGATCGAGCTGAACGCCTTGAACTGCCCGGCCTCCGGCTGGGTGACGACAACGCCGCCGCCGTCCTTGAAGATCTTGCCGCCGCCGACAGGGATGTCGGCCTTGGTCGCCAGGACGCCTGAGGCGGCACCGCCGGTGCTGCTGTCGCCGGTCTTGCCGCTGTCGTCACTGTCGTCTCCACAGGCGGCGAGTGCCGTCACGGCCGTGATTCCGGCCGCTCCGGCGAGCACCGCGCGGCGAGTCGTGTCACTCATAGGCTCCTCCAAGGTCGTTGGCCTGCTGGCTACGCCAGGAACTACGTAGATCATGGAGCGTACGGTTCAATGCTCAACAAACTCTGAAAATCCGTTACCTGCCCGTGACATTCACGGGAGGCTAAGCGACTACGCCTCGACGACGTACCCGGCCTGCACCTTCACGGGCACGGCGTTCAACCCGCGCGTCGCCGGGCCCCGCGCGAGGCTGCCGTCCGCGATCTTGAACTGCGAGTTGTGCCCCGGGCACATGATCGTCGTCGCTCCGGGCGACGGAGGCTCCACGGCGACGCCCTGGTGGGGGCAGCTCGCCTGGTACGCCTTGAACGTCCCCTGCTTCGCCTGCACCACGAGAATCGTGTCCTTGGCGATCACACCGCCACCGACGGGCACGTCCTTCACGGCGACCAGCGCACCCGCCGGCGGCGCCGCGTCGCTGGCACCCGTCGCGGGCGCGGTGTTGTCGAACGGGTTGGCCGCGGTCGTCGGCGCGGCGGAGGCAGGCGGCTGGCTGCCCGCGGCCGCCGGGGTCTCCTCGTCGCCGCCGCAGCCCGCCAGCACCGTCACGCCGAGCGCGCCCGCGCCCAGCAGCAGTGCCCGGCGGGCCGAGCAGGGGTTGAACACGTCCTGAACCGGCACGTCTTGTCCTCCTGGGGTGGGGGCCTTGCCAGCGGCCACCGTAGCAGCGCCAGATCCACACCGTCCCCCGGTCGCCACATCCGCCAGCAGGCGACACCTCGTCCCCGTTTCGGCATTTTCGCTGGTACGACCGCTGCCGGCCGGACCAGAAAACTCCGGCGGAACGGAGCACAGCCAGACGCCGGTCGATCAGCTCCGCGCCCGACGCGCACGCCGAAGATCGACCGGCGCAGGTGGTGACCCGCTCAGCCCTTCGCCGCCGCCTTCTTCGCCGGGGCGCGCTTCGCGGGTGCCGCCTTGGCCGCCTTCGCGCGGGTGCCCGTCGCCTTGGCGGGCCGCGCGGCCGCGGTCCGGGCCGGCTCCGCCGCCGGGAGGTCGTCGGGCTCCACGGTCGTGACCGCCGCCCGGGTCCGCGGCGCCGCTGCCTTCCGGCCGGCCCGGGCCGGTGCGGACACCGCGCCGTTGGCCTTGACCGCCCGGTCGCGGGCCGCGGTGTCGCCGCTGACGTCGCCCTTCAGGCCCAGCACCGGCCGCAGGAACTTGCCCGTGTGGCTGTCGGCGATCTCCGCGACCTCCTCCGGCGTGCCCACCGCGACCACCGTGCCGCCCTTGTGACCGCCCTCGGGGCCCATGTCGATGAGCCAGTCCGCCGACTTGATGACGTCGAGGTTGTGCTCGATGACGATGACGGTGTTGCCCTTGTCGACGAGGCTCTGCAGCACGATGAGCAGCTTGCGGATGTCCTCGAAGTGCAGGCCGGTCGTCGGCTCGTCCAGCACGTACACAGTGCGGCCGGTGGACCGCTTCTGCAGCTCCGACGCGAGCTTGACCCGCTGCGCCTCGCCGCCGGAGAGCGTCGGCGCGGGCTGGCCGAGGCGCACGTAGCCCAGGCCCACGTCGTTGAGCGTCTTCAGGTGCCGGTGGATGGCGGGGATGGCCTCGAAGAAGCCCGCGGCCTCCTCGATCGGCATGTCGAGGATCTCCGCGATCGTGCGGCCCTTGTAGTGCACCTCGAGGGTCTCGCGGTTGTACCGCGCACCCTTGCAGACCTCGCACGGCACGTACACGTCGGGCAGGAAGTTCATCTCGATCTTGATCGTGCCGTCGCCGGCGCACGCCTCGCAGCGCCCGCCCTTCACGTTGAACGAGAAGCGTCCCGGACCGTAGCCGCGCACCTTCGCCTCGGTGGTCTCGGCGAAGAGCTTCCGGACGTTGTCGAACACGCCCGTGTAGGTGGCCGGGTTGGACCTGGGGGTGCGGCCGATCGGTGACTGGTCGACGCCGACGACCTTGTCGACCTGCTCGAGCCCCGAGATGCGGGTGTGCCGGCCGGGCGCCAGGCGGGCGCCGTTGACGACATTCGCGAGGACCGCGTGGAGGATGTCGTTGACCAGGGTCGACTTGCCGGACCCGGACACGCCGGTCACCGCCACGAACTGCCCGAGCGGGAACGGGACGGTCAGGTTCTGCAGGTTGTGCTCGCGGGCGCCGACGACGACCAGCTCGCGGCCGGGCGTGCGGGGCCGGCGGATCTCCGGCGTCGGGATGCTGCGCCGACCCGCCAGGTAGGCGCCGGTCACCGACTCCTCGGCGGTGATCAGCTCCTCATACGGCCCGCTGTGCACGACCCGGCCGCCGTGCTCGCCGGCGCCGGGGCCGATGTCGACGATCCAGTCGGCGGTGCGGATCGTGTCCTCGTCGTGCTCGACCACGATCAGCGTGTTGCCGAGCCGCTTGAGCCGCGTCAGGGTCTCGATGAGCCGGTGGTTGTCCCGCTGGTGCAGGCCGATGCTGGGCTCGTCCAGCACGTACAGGACGCCGACGAGACCGGAGCCGATCTGGGTCGCGAGCCGGATGCGCTGCGCCTCGCCGCCGGACAGGGTGCCGGAGGCCCGGTCCAGGGACAGGTAGTCGAGGCCGACGTCGACGAGGAACCGCAGCCGGGCGTTGATCTCCTTCAGGACCCGCTCGGCGATGAGCTTCTGCCGGTCGGTGAGGGTCATCGCGCCGAGCAGCTCCGCGCAGTCACCGACGGACAGGTTGCAGATGTCGGCGATGCTGTGCCCGGCGATGGTGACCGCGAGGATCTCGGGCTTGAGCCGGGACCCGCCGCAGGTGCCGCAGGGCACGTCGCGCATGTATCCCTCGTACTTGTCGCGGGACCAGTCGCTCTCGGTGTCGGCGTGCCGGCGCTCGATCCACTGCACCACGCCCTCGAAGCCGGTGTAGTAGGAGCGCTCGCGGCCGTACTTGTTGCGGTACCGGACGTGGACCTGGTCCTCCGACCCGTACATGATCGCCTTCTGCGCCCGCGACGACAGCGCGCGCCAGGGCGTGTCCAGCGTGAAGCCGGCCTCCGCACCCAGGGCCTCCAGCAGGCGGAGGAAGTATTCGAGGGTGTGGCCGGTGGCCCAGGGCGCGATCGCGCCGCCGCGGAGCGTCTGCTCCGGGTCGGGCACGATCAGCTCCGGGTCGACCTCCTTCTTGGTGCCGATGCCGGTGCAGTCGGGGCAGGCGCCGTAGGGCGCGTTGAACGAGAACGAGCGGGGCTCGAGGTCCTCGATCGACAGCGGGTGCTCGTTGGGGCAGGCGAGGTGCTCGGAGAAGAGCCGCTCGCGGTGCTCGTCGTCCTCAGGCACGTCGACGAACTCGAGGATGACGATGCCGGCGGCGAGCTTCAGCGCGGTCTCGACCGAGTCGGTGAGCCGCTGCTTGGACGACGCCTTCACCGAGAGCCGGTCGACGACGACCTCGATGGTGTGCTTCTCCTGCTTCTTGAGCTTCGGCGGCTCGGTCAGCGGGTGCACGACACCGTCGATGCGGGCCCGCGCATACCCCTTCGACTGCAGCTCCTGGAACAGGTCGAGGTACTCCCCCTTGCGGCCGCGCACGACCGGGGCGAGCACCTGGAAGCGGGTGCCCTCCTCCATCGCGAGGACCCGGTCGACGATCTGCTGCGGCGTCTGCCGCGTGATCAGCTCGCCGCAGACGGGGCAGTGCGGCTCGCCGATGCGCGCATACAGCAGCCGCAGGTAGTCATACACCTCGGTGATCGTGCCGACCGTCGAGCGCGGGTTGCGCGAGGTCGACTTCTGGTCGATGGAGACCGCCGGCGACAACCCCTCGATGAAGTCGACGTCGGGCTTGTCCATCTGGCCGAGGAACTGGCGTGCGTAGGACGACAGCGACTCCACATACCGCCGCTGCCCCTCGGCGAAGATCGTGTCGAACGCGAGGCTCGACTTGCCGGAGCCCGAGAGCCCGGTGAACACGATCATCGCGTCGCGCGGCAGGTCGAGACTGACGTCGCGGAGGTTGTGCTCCCGAGCGCCACGGATGATCAGACGATCCGACATGCTTCCCCTTGGCAGTGAATATGTCCGCCAGCAGCGGCAAAGAGTCCGGCAGCGGTGATTTTGTCCGGTTCGGACACCGTCACGGTGCCAGCCGACAACTCTAGCCAGGGGGTATGACAATTTTCCGCGCCCGAACGAGGGAACCCCCGCTACGGGCGTGCCAGCCGTCGCCGGTCGCGGCTCTCGCGCTTGAGCCGCCGTACCGATGCCAGCTTCTGCTCTTTCTGCAGTTTCTGCCAACTCGCGAAGCGGCGGGGGCTGAGCTCGCCGTCCTCGACCGCGGCCCGGACCGCGCAGCCGGGCTCCTCACCGTGCCGGCAGTCGTCGAACCGGCACAGCGTCGCGAGCTGCGTCACGTCGGCGAACGCCCGGTCCAGGCCCGCCGCGGTGTCGAACATGCCGACGAGCCGCACCCCGGGCGTGTCGAGAACCGCACCGCCGCCCGGCATGGGGATCAATGCCCGATATGTGGTGGTGTGCCGCCCGCGTCCGTCGCCGCGCAACGCCTGCGTCTGCATCACCGGCGCCCCGGCGAGGGCGTTGACGAGACTCGACTTCCCGGCACCGGACTGCCCCAGGAGGCCGAGCGTCCGCCCGTACGCCACGAGCGGCCGCAACGCGTCGAGCCCCAGCCCCGTGCGGGAGCTGACCGCATGGACCTCGACCCCGTCCGGCATCTGCCCGGCGAGCGCCTCCGGATCCGCGGCCAGGTCGCATTTCGTCAGGACCAGCACCGGCCGCGCCCCCGACTCCCACGCCAGGGCGAGCAGCCGCTCGATGCGCCCGAGGTCCGGCGACGGGTCGACCGGCTCCACGACCGCCACCGCGTCCACGTTGGCGGCCAGGACCTGCCCGAACGACTCCTCACCGGCGACGGCCCTGATGATCGCGGTGCGCCTGGGCAGCACCGCCTCGGCCGTCAGCCGGCCGTCCGGCCACGTCCGCACGACGAGCCAGTCCCCCGCGCACGGCAGCGACCCGGGATCGGCGGCGGCACGCGCCAGCAGGCCCCCCGACAGGCTCGCGCGGAGCGGGCCGTCGGACGCGATCGCCGTACACACGCCGCGGTCGACGCGGCTGACCCGCGCCGGCCGGAAACCGGGCAGGTCGAACCGGCCGGAGTACAGCGCGGCATACGCGTCGTCCCAGCCCAGAGCTGACAGGTCAATAATCATGAACATCCTTTGCGAACCCGTGTTCGGAAATCCACGGTAGGTAGCGCGTCCACACCGCGAAACCGAATATCGGGGCTATCGTCGGGTGCGTGCTCCCCTCGCATGTGCTGGCCAGCGCCGTCGGACTGCGCCTGGACCGGGCCGATGTCCAGTGGCACGTCTCACCCGGCCAGGACGACTCGCTCATGCGCTTCTGGCTGACGTTCGCCGGCGTCTCGTATGGCTTCCACGTCGGCGCCGAGGACGAGATCCTCGACGTCATCGTGGAGGAGCGCGGCACCGACGCCGACATGGGCGTCTACGGCCGGCTCGAGGTCAGGGCCGCCGCCCCTCGCGACCCAGCCGCCGCCGCGGTCGGGCAGCGCCTCGTGGCCGTGCACGACCTGTACGCCGGCTACCTGGGCAAACCCATCGGCGCCCGGCTCAGCTTCGAGCACGTCGACCTCAGCGTCGCCGACTGGGAGGACGAGCTGCACTGGGCCGCCGGCGACCTGCCACCGGCCGTCGGCGTCCGCCAACGCTGATCTTTTCCGCGTTTGCAGGTGGTGTACGAGCTGAGCCCCGTCACCGTCCACGGTCGGCTCCGGCGGATCTTGCCGGTGGCTTTTGTCGGTGAGTCTTGTCGGTGGGGGGCGGTAGGGTTGGGCGGTGACGGCTGATCCACTCGTGCTGAGCGCGGAGCTCGACCGCGCCACCGCCCGCCTCCTCGACACGGTCCGCACCCTCGACGGCAATGGTCTGGTCGCCCCTTCCCGCTGCGACGGCTGGACCCGCGGCCACGTCGTGACCCACCTCGCCCGCAACGCCGACGCCTACCGCAACCTGCTGCACTGGGCCCGCACCGGCGAGAAGACCCCCGCCTATGCCAGCCGCGAGGCCCGCGAGGCAGGCATCGCCGCCGGCGCCCCCCGCCCGCACGAAGAGCAGCTCGCCGACCTCATCAACGCCTGCGACCTGCTGCGCGAGTCGATGGAGACGATGCCCGCCGAGGGCTGGACCGCGCTCGTCGAGTGGGGCAGCACCGGCCCCACCCCCGCCGCCCGCGTCGTCTGGGCCCGCATCTGCGAGGTCGAGCTGCACCACGTCGACCTCGACGCCGGCTACGGCCCGGCCGACTGGCCCGCCTCCTTCGCCCTGCGCATCCTGCACGACCCCGCCACCCCACGCGTGGCGACTCTCGTCTCCGACGACGGCACCAAGCTGCTGACCGTCGCGGACGCCCCCGTCGTCACCGGCCCGGCCCACCTCCTCGCCGCCTGGCTCACCGGCCGCGGCGACGGCACCGGCCTCACCGGCGACCTTCCTTCCCTGGAGGCCTGGAAATGAGCGGTCTGACCTTCACCAAGCTCTCCGTCGGCCCGATGGACAACAACGCCTACCTGCTCACCTGCACCGCCACCGGCGACAGCCTGCTCATCGACGCCGCCAACGACGCCGAACGCCTGCTCCAGCTGATCGCCACCACCCCGTCCGGCATCTCCACCGTGGTGACCACCCACCGCCACCAGGACCACTGGTTCGCCCTCGAAGACGTCATCGAGGCCACCGGCGCCGCCTCCCTGGCCCACCCCGCCGACGCCCCCGAGATCCCGACCGCCACCGGCACCCTCAACGACGGCGACACCATCCCCCTCGGCGACTGCGACCTGACCGTCATCCACCTCGTCGGCCACACCCCCGGCTCGATCGCCCTATACCACGACGGCCACCTCTGGACCGGCGACTCACTCTTCCCCGGCGGCGTCGGCAACACCCACGGCAACCAGGCCGACTTCGAGTCCCTCATCAACGACGTGACCACGAAGCTCTTCGACCGCTACCCCGACGACACCGAGTTCCACCCCGGCCACGGCAAGGACTCCACCCTCGGCGCCGAGCGCCCTTCCCTCCCCGAGTGGCGCGCCCGCGGCTGGTAGACCTATGTCCAGAGGGCGTCGATGGGCATGACGTGCGTGCCGTCATCACGGGTGTAGGCGAGGGGACCCGTGTACAGCACGAGCCCTGCCGTCAAGCGGTCGCCGAGCCGAGCCCGAAGCGCCCGCATTCCGCGTAGGTCCTCGCCATGGACCCGCGTTCCGGACTTGATCTCGAACGCGATGACGTCTCCGTCGTCTCGCTCAAGCACGAGATCCACCTCGTCGGCGGCCGGCGTCCGGAAGTGCCCGACCGAGACTGGCGCGTCCCACCAGCTGACCTGCTTGAGGATCTCGCCGACGACGAACGTCTTGAGCAGGTGTCCGTACCCGGTCAGCACCGCTGGATCAGACTTCGCGATCTTCTCGGGCGTCAGCCCGAGCAGCCACGCCATGACACCCGAGTCGACCAGGTGCACCTTAGGCTGACGGGCGACCCGCGAGCCCAGCGTCGTGCCCCAGGCAGGAAGCCGGTGAACCAGGAACACCGCTTCCAACAGCCGGAGGTAGTTTTCGGCGCTGCTCTTCTCCACGCCGACCGCCTGTGCCGTCGCCGCGATGTTGAGCACCCGTCCCGACCTCGCCGCAAGCTGATTCAGCAGGCGAGGAAGCATCTCCCGCTGCCGCACCCGACTCAGCTCGATCACGTCACGCTCGATCACCAGGTCCAGGTAGTTGCTGAACCAGCGCGAACGTGACCGGCCAGGCGGACGCCGCAGCGCGACGGGCATGCCGCCGGAAGTCACCCGCCGCGCATACTCGTCACGGCTGGTCGCTGACGGCTCCGCCGACCTGCCCGGCGAGGCACCACTGAGCAACCTGTGGACGAGCGGCTCTGCCACCAACCATGGACCATCGCCCGCACCGGGGAGATCTGGCTCGCCGAACTCGATCCGACCGTGGGCCACGATCAGGGCGGTCACTGCCCGGTCGTCGTGGTGTCCTCGAACCCCGTCAAGCGCCGCCGTCACCGGCTGAGTTGGCGGCTGCGGTCTCGCTGGTAGAGGGCGCCGAGGTCCTCGAAGGTCGCCGCGAGCGCGGCCACCTCCTCGGTGTCGCCTCGCGCGAGGGCGCCGGCGCGGCGGACGAGGGCCGCGGCCACGGGGTTGCCGCGGGTCGCGACGGTGGCCGACGCCAGGCACTGCTCCAGGTCCGGGGCCGCGGTGAGTGCTGCCGCTTCCGCCCAGGCGGCGGCGTACCACGGCCGCCACACGAGGAAGGTGGGGCTCGAGCTCCAGGTCGCGTCGTGCAGGTCGGCGGACAGGTGCGCCAACGCCTCGTGTGGTTGGTCGCGGTGCAGCAGCAGCCAGGCGTCGAAGGTCGGAGCCCATCCGACGGCCGGGCCGTCCGCCGGCGTCGGCGGCCGGTCGAGGAGGTGTTCGGTGACGCTCTGCCAGACCTCACGCCGGTGGTCGTCGCCCAGGAGCCCGTGGATCAGGGCGAGCGCGTAGGCACCGACGGCGAGGGTCGAGGCACGATGGCTGCCCGCCCGCTCCCAGGAGACCAGGAAGCGCTCGCCTCGTTCGGCCGCGCCGGTCAGGTCGCCGGTGAGCGCGTCGACCTGGAGCCGGCGGGCCAGCGCTGGGTGGACGTACTCGCGGTAGCACGGGAGCACGGCCAGGCGCTCGGCGTAGTCCTTCGCGCCGCGGAGATCGCCGGCAGCCAGTGAGACCTCGCAGCCCATCAGCAGGTAGTCGTTGAAGGCGTAGGCGGTGGCGGCGCGCAACGCCTGCGGATCCATGAGGACGCCACGGGCCCGCACCGCGGCGAGCGCGCCGGCGTGGTCGCCGCGGTGCAGCCGGCTGGCGCAGACCTGGTCGAGGGCGGCGGAGGCGACGACGGGCAGCCCGGCCGCGATCGCCTGGTCGGCGGCGAGGCGGCCCGCTGTCGCCGACCCGGGATGGTCATGGGGCAGGCATATGGCGCTCGCCGCGGCGACGGTCGCCTCGGCGGCCGAACCCGTCGGCGCCAGGCGCCGCGCCTCGGCGAGACGACGCTCGATGTCGATCCGCTCGGGCGGGTCGGCCATGATCCCCGAGTGGAACGCCGCGTAGATCACGGACCAGCCGAGCGCGTCCGCGGCCGCGCCCGGATCCGCTGCCACCGTGGCGGCTTCGGCGGCCTCGTCGAGCAGCCGGAGCGCGTCGTCTCCCACCAGCCGGGCCGCCGCCGCGGCGGCGCCCTGGCGGAGCAGGTGGATCCGGTCGTGGGCGTCCGTGGCCTCGGTGGCCGCGAGGGTTTCGAAGCGGTGCTGCGCCTCCTCCAGGCGGCCGCGCCGCACGAGCTCCTCGGCGAAGGACTCGCCCAGCTCCCTGCCGTCGACCGGACGGGCGAGCGCCGCGCGCACCTCGACCGCGAGCAGGTCGAACCTGGCGCACCAGGTGTCGTCGTGCTCGGCGGATGCCAGCGACGTCAGCTCGGCGGCCGTCCACCGTGCGTGGCGCCGTTGCACCTCACCGGCGGCGTCGGCCAGCAGTTCCGCGGCGAACTGGCGCACGACTTCCTGGAAGTGGTACGTCGTCGGGTCGCCGATCTCGACGTACAGCAGGTGCTGGTCGGCCAGCGTCGCGAGCACGTGCGCCGCGGCGGCGGCCGTGTGCTGCGGGCCGGCGACCGCGTGCGCGGCGGCGACCGTGAACGGCGCGGCGAAGACGCAAAGGGCGGCGAACATCGCGCGGGCCTGGTCGTCGAGCAGGTCGACACTCCAGCCGATGGTGGCTCGCAGCGAACGCTGGCGTGCACCCTCCGATGAGCCCAGCAGCCGCAGCGGGTCGCCGAGCGCCGCCGCCAGACCGTCCAGGCCGAGCAGCGGATACCGGGCCGCCGCCAGCTCGATCGCCAGCGCCATCCCCCCGAGCCGGTGGCACAGCTCGGCCACCCGGGGGTCGTCGGGCACGACGCCGCCCGCGGCCTCGGCGCGGCTGCGGAAGAGCCGGACCGCATCGTCCTCCGAGAGGCCGGGCAGCTCGTAGACCCACTCGTACGGTGCGCGAAGCGGCGCGCGACTGGTCGCGACGATGGTGAGCCGCGGGCAGCCGCCGACGAGCCGTGCCACGCTGGTCTCCAGCTCCGGCAGGAGATGCTCGCAGTTGTCGAGGACCAGGACGCCGTCGGCCCGGCTCAACGCCTCCGACAGCGTGTCGTCGAGGAACTGCCCGGGCTGCTCGGCCACCCCCACGGCCGTGGCGATGGCGGGCACCGCCGCCTGCGGGGTCGCCACCTGGCTCAGATCGACGAACCAGGCGCCGTCGGGACGATCCCGCGCGACCTGCCGCACCGCATGGGTCGTCAACCGGGTCTTGCCGACCCCGCCGGGCCCGGTGACCGTCACCAGACGGTGATCCTTCAGGCGGACGTGCAACGCGGCGGTCTCGCGGTCACGACCCACGAACGGGTCGGCCGGGCTGGGCCATGCGTGGCGGCGCTTCGGACGCAGCAGGTCGAGCTCGTCAGCCCGCCGGGCCAGGCCGCGGCGGTCGGACACCCCGAGCTTGCGGATGAGGGAGGAGACATGGGACTCGACGGTGCGCACCGACAACGAGAGCCGCTCAGCGATCTCGAGGTTCGTCAGGTGCCCGGCGACCAGGCCGAGGACGTCGCGTTCCCGCTCGGTCACGGCCGATCCCGGCGCCCTCGAGGTCGTCACCCGTCACAGTGTCGCGTGCCCGTCCGCCCTTGGCCAGCACGGTGCCGCACCACCGGGACCGGATCCGTGGTGGCCACGGATGTGGTGGGGCGGCGCCCGGAACCACACTGACGGCACAGCAGCTCAGCGCTGCCGACCTGAGGAGGATCCATGACGTTCGACGCGGTCGCGTACAAGGCGACGACGAGGCAGCAGTGGCAGGACGCCGCGGAAGCGTGGCATCGGTGGGGGCCGACGCTGGAGGAATGGCTCGGCGTGGCGACGGAGGTGATGCTCGACGCTGCCGGTGTCGGGCGCGGGTCGCGGGTGCTGGATGTGGCGGGTGGTGCTGGTGGGCAGGCGATGGTCGCGGCGCGGCGGACCGGGCCGGAAGGCAGTGTGGTGGTCACCGACGTGTCGCCGGCGATCCTGGCGTACGCGCAGCGGGCCGCGGACGAGAGCGGCCTGCGGCAGGTCTCCACGCTCGAGGTCGACGGGGAGGAGATCGGCGGCAGATGGTCAGGGGAGTTCGACGCGGCGATCTCGCGGCTGGGGGTCATCTACTTCCCCGACCGAGGCAAGGCGCTGCGCGGTATCCGGTCCAGTCTGCGTGAGGGTGGCCGGTTCGCCGCCGTCGTCTACTCGACCGCCGAACGCAACGCGTTCTTCTCGGTGCCGGTCGCCTTGATCCGGGCCCGGGCCGGGCTTCCCGCGCCGCTGCCCGGGCAGCCTGGGCCGTTCAGCCTGAGCGACCCGGCGTCGGCGCGAGACGCACTGCGCGACGCCGGGTTCCGTGACGTGCGGGTCGAGACCATGGACGCGCCGCTGCTGCTGCCCTCGGCCGCCGACTGCCTGCGGTTCGAACGCGAGTCCTTCGGAGCGCTGCACCAGATGCTGTCGGGGGTCGAAGCGGGCGAACGCGAGCGGGTCTGGGCCGACATCGAGGCGGCGCTGCGGGAGTACGAGACCGAGGCCGGGTTCGTCGGCCCCTGCGAGCTGCACGTCATCTCGGGGTCACGATGAACGGGTCCTTCACCGTGGCCGCCGTCCAGGCCGCCTACGTGCTGCTCGACCGGGACGCGACCGTGGCGCGCGTCGCCGAGCAGGTTGCCGAAGCCGCGGAGCTGGGCGCCGAGCTGGTGGTGCTTCCGGAGGCCTTCATCCCCGGAACTCCGCTGTGGATCGACGGCCGACCGATCTGGGACGGCGACGGCCCGTGGTATTCGAGACTCGTCGAGCAGGCCGTCATCGTGCCCGGCCCGGTGACCGCGACGCTCGGCACGATCGCGCGACGCCACCGGGTCCACCTGGTCATCGGCGTACAGGAGCGCGAGCCGCACGGCGCCACCATCTACAACACCGTTCTCTACTTCGGCGCTGACGGCCGGCTGCTGCACAAGCACCGCAAGCTCATGCCCACCGGATCCGAACGCACCGTATGGGGCCAGGGGGACGGCTCGACGCTGGACGTCGTGCCGACGCCGCTCGGCCGCCTGGGCGGACTCATCTGCTGGGAGAACTACATGCCCCTGGCCCGGTTCCACCAGTACGCGCAGGGCGTGGACGTGTGGCTGGCCCCGACACTCGCCCGCGGCGACGGCTGGGTGGCGACCATGCGGCACATCGCCCGCGAGGGCCGGGTCTGGGTCGTGGGCGTGAACCCCTGCCTGCGAGTCGACCAGATCCCGCCCGGTCTGCCCGACCGGGAACGGATCGCACCCGCCCCCGAGCCTGGCGACGGCGACTGGATCGAGCCCGGCAACAGCGTGATCTGCGACCCCGACGGGCAGGTGGTCGCCGGGCCGCTGCGCCACCAGGAGGGGATCCTCACCGCGACGATCGACCTGTCGCAGGTGACCGAGTCCCGCCGGCTCTTCGACCCGACCGGCCACTACCACCGACCCGACATCTTCAGCCTCACCGTCGACACCCGGCCGAGGCCAGCGGTCAACACGGTCAGCTGAACACCGCCTGGACGGCCCGGCCGCGGTGTCAGCCGACGCCGACGCCGCCTTCCTTGTGCGTGGCCAGGGGCTTGCCGTTCGCGTTGAGGGCGGTCAGGTCGCGGACCTGGGCCTGCTGGTAGGGCGCACCCGGCACCTCGGGCGCCCGGACCCACCAGACGTGGACCGTGGGGTTGCCGGCCCAGGCGGCGGTCCTCGCCTCGCGGGGTGTCCCGTCGACCGTGAGGGTCACCTTGGCGACGTCGCCGACGACGTACCCGGTGAGGAACCGGTCCTGTCCGTTGCCGAACTCCCAACCGGCGTGGAACCCGGGGTCGCCCGGGCCGGCGCCGGTCACGTCGGGGTCGTTGGTGACGCCGTACAGGCTGAGCTTCCCGTCCGGCGTGCGCCGCCCGACCGCCTGGAGGAACCGGTTCTGGCGCACCGCGAACCAGAACGTCAGCGTGCCGCCGTCGAAGGCCTCGCCCGTGTCGATCGTCGCCGTCGGCTGGATCGCCGGGTCGCCTGCCTCGTCGCCCTGGACCGGTTCGGCGGACTGGGCGACCGTCGGCGGGGCGCCGACCGTGGTCATGCCGTCGTCGCCGGCGCTGCCTGTACCGACGCCGGAAATGCCGACAAGAGCGCCCGCGGCGACGGCGAGGACGGCCACCGCCGACGTGACCGCGATCCGGGTCCGCTGCCGCCGCGCGCCCCGGCGGCGCAGCTCCTCGACGCTGACCCCCAGCTGGTCCGGTGCGGCCGCGGCGGCGTCGGTGAGCCGCTCGCCGAGCTCCAACTCTGTGTTCATGCGTGCTCTCCCTGAGCCGTTCGGACGAAGGGGTGTTCCCCGCGCAGCGCAGGGCTGGTGCGCAGCTTGGCGAGGGCGCGCGAGCAGACCGACTTGACCGTGCCGACGCTGACGCCGAGGGTCTGCGCCGTCTGCTGCTCCGACAGGTCGACGTAGTAGCGGAGCACGAGCGCGGCCCGCTCCCGCCGGGTCAGCGACTGCAGCGCCGCGACGAGCGCGGCCCGGTCCTCGACGGCGCCGTGCCCGCCGTCGTGCGCGCCGGTGTCGGGCACCTCGGCGCGCGCCTGCTCCCGCCACGGCCGCCGGCGCAGCCAGTCCGTGTGCAGGTTGACCATGACCCGCCGCGCGTAGCTGAGCGCGTCGTCGTGCCTGACCCGGTGCCAGGCGCCGAATGTGCGGATCAGCGTCTGCTGGGCGAGGTCCTGCGCCTGTTCGGCGTCGCCGGTCAGCAGCCAGCCGAGCCGGAGCAGCGGCTGGGTCGCCGCCGTGGCGAAGTCGTCGAAGTCGCGCATACCCCTTAGTACGAGCCCTGGGCGTCGAAGGTTGAGAGCTTCGCGGGATTGGCGACCCGGAACAGGTCGTGGATCTTGCCGTCGACGACGCAGAGGCACATGGTGTACCGGTAGTTGGCCTCGACCAGCAGCGCGGCGCCGCCGTTGACCCCGGTCCTCGTGGTGCTCGGGTCGTGCCTGCGCATCACGGCGGTGAAGAAGCGCACCACCTTGGCCCGGCCGCGGATCGGGTTGGGTCCGGTGCGGACCTTGCCGCCGCCGTCGTTCCACGCCACGACGTCCTCGTGGAGGAGCGCTTCGAGGCGTTCGACGTCGCCGGTACGGGCGGCGGCCACGAACCCTTCGAGGAGCCTCGCGTGCTCGGCCGGGTCGGTGCTGAACCTGGCCCGCCCGGCGAGCGCGGCGGCGGCCCGGCGGTGCAGCTGGCGGCAGTCGTCCTCGGTGCGGTCGAGGATGCCGGCGATCTCGGCGTACGGCAGCTCGAACGCGTTGCGCAGCACGTAGACGGCCCGCTGCGGCGGGGTCAGGCGCTCCATCAGATGCAGCATCGCCATCGACAGGTCCTCGGTGTCGATCAGGCTCTGCTGGTGGTCCGCGGTCCGGAGCGGCTCCGGCAGCCAGGTGCCGATGTAGTCCTCCCGGCGCGCCTGCCTGGCCCGGAGCGCGTCGACGGCGAGCCGCGCCACCACCCTGGTCAGGTAGCGGCGCGGCTCGGCGACCTCGGACCTGTCCGCGCGCGTCCAGCGCAGGTAGGCCTCCTGGAGGACGTCCTCGGCGTCGTACAGCGTCCCGAGCAGCCGGTAGGCCATCCCGAGCAGCATCCGCCGGTGCGCGAGGAACTCCTCGCTCACGTCGTCGGCGGCTGGGTCCTGGTCGACACGGCGAGTCGGTTCCACACGTTGATCGTCGCAATGACCATGAGGAGGTCGGCAACCCCCTCGGTGCCGTAGTGCTCCACGGCCGTGTCCCACACCTCGTCCGGGACGCCGTGCTCACCCAGCCGGGTGACGTGGTCGGTGAGGTCGAGCGCGGCCCGCTCCTTCTCGTCGAAGAACGGGCCCTCCCGCCACGCCGAGACGGCGAACAGCTTCCGGCTGTCCTCGCCCTCGGCGAGCGCCTCGGTGGTGTGCATGTCCACGCAGAAGGAGCAGCCGTTCAGGATCGACGCACGGAGCTTGAGCAGGTGGAGCAGTGCCGGGTCGACGTGTGCCCTGATGTACTTCTCGAGTCCGAGGACGGCCTGGTACGCGTCGGGGTTGATCTCGCTGAGCGACATTCGTTGCTTCATGATGAGATGACGGCCCCGCCCGGCGGTTCGTGACAGTTGCGGCTGTGTCCTGTGCCACTGCCCCCTCCACGACCCGCGGCCGATCGTGCGGGCACTAGGGTCGGACGGTGTGGACACCACCCGCACCCCGTCAGGCTGGCGACACCTGCCGCCGCCGGCCCGGGCCATCGCGACCGCCGCCAGCGCCGCCGTCGAGGCCGCCCAGGCGCGTGACAAGGAGGCGTTCGACGCGGCGGTCGAGCAGCTCGCCGGCCTCGATCCGGAGCAGTCCGGGCTCGTCCTCGGCGTCGTCGTCCGCGCGCTGCTGGAGGACCTGCACCCCGACGGGCTCGACGGCGACGACGTGCGCGCCGCGCTGGAGCAGGCGGTGCGGTCCGCGGCCGAGTGGCAGGAGGTCGACCCGCAGGTGATGGTGGTGCTGCTCGTCGGCGCGCTCGGCGTCCAGGACGACAACGACGGCGAGGGCCGCCCGTCACCGCAGGCCTTGGCGCGGCACGCCCCGCTGCTGCTCGCCGACCTGCTCCAGCGGCGGTCGTTTCCGCGGTACCTGCAGGCGGCGTTCACCGAGATCGAGCGGTCCCAGACCCACGATCTGTAGGCGCTGAGGCCTTTCGCTGTATGACGATTGGAGCCGGCGTTCGCCGGCTCCAATCGGGGGCTCGCCTACTTCGAGGGTTCGGGCAGGTCGCAGTTGATCTTGGGGTTGACGCCGATGTAGTTCAGCGGGCCGGCGACGATCGTCACGAGGATCGTGCCGGTCTTCGCGCAGTTCGTGTCCTCGCTGTCGAAGTAGCCGCGCTGACCGGCCGCGATGACACCGATGATCAGCCAGATGACGAGGATGACCCCGCCGATTCCGGATCCTCTGCCCACGGGAGTGCCTCCATCTATCCGACGTACTCGTCTACTTCGAATCGACGGTTGGATACCCCGTGCCCCCTGTGACGCAAACCCGTCTCCGGTGATCCTCACCGCTGTCCGGTTGGCAGCAATAGGGGAGTCAAGGGCCTCGGCCTGCTCGTACGGTTCCTCTCGTTGCACTGATCGTTTGAACAGCAATTGAAGGAGCCACCAGATATGAGCGACGACTACACCCCGTTCAGCGCCGACCTCGACGGCGACGGCGTCGAGGACCAGGCCGTCATCTACACGACCGAGGACGGCGCCAACGTCATCGTCGGTGACATCGACGGCGACGGGCAGGCCGACTTCGCCGCCCTCGACGAGGACGGCAACGGCGTCTACGAGAAGTCCTACAACGCCCTGACCGACGAGTACACCGACCTGACCGCCGGCGACGTGGCCGACACCGCCGACTACGACGGCGAGGGCGGCAACCTGGACGGCGACATCGCCCAGTACGACAACGCCGACTACGACGGCTCGGGCGGCAACCTCGACGGCGACGTCAGCGGCGGCATGAACACCGCCGAGGGCACCGTCTCCGGCAGCGCGGACGACACCGACGACACCGCCGCCGACACCGGTTCGAGCACCGGCGGCTACTACGACGCCGCGGCCGTCTCCGACATGCTGGCCATGCAGCACGAGACCAACATGGCGATCATCAACAACATCTGAACCCTGCTGTGCCGTATACAGGACGGGCGCGGTGCCGACCGGCACCCGCGCCCGTTCTTGTTCGTCTGTACCGCTGGAGCACAACCGTGTCAGAGCTCAGTCCGCTGCTCGTCGGCGACCTCGTCGGCATCGCCGTGTTCGCCGCCTCGGGCGCGACCGCCGGCGTGGCGAAACGGCTGGACCTGTTCGGCGTCGTGTTCGTCGGCTTCGTGGCGGCCCTCGGCGGCGGCATCATGCGCGACGTGTTCGTCAACGTGCAGCCGTTCGCCTTCGTCGACTGGCGCTACGCGACCGTCGCCGCCATCACCTCCGCGGCCACGTTCTGGCTCCACCCGGCCGTCAGCCGCCTGCACTGGACCGTCCTCGTCCTCGACGCCGCCGGCCTGGGCCTCTTCACCGTCACCGGCACTCTCAAGGCCCTCGACGCCGGCATCCCACCCCTCGGCGCCTGCATCATCGGCATGATCACCGGCATCGGCGGCGGCCTCATCCGCGACCTGCTCACCGGCGAGATCCCCACCGTCCTGCGCCGCGAGATCTACGCCGTCGCCGGCCTGCTCGGCTGTGTCTCGGTCGCCGCCCTGGACGCCCTGCACGCGCAGCGCCCGGTGAGCATCGCCCTCGCCGCGGTCCTCGTCTTCGTCCTGCGCATGGTCGCCCTCCGCCGCAACTGGTCCGCCCCGACCGCCTCCTGACGCGGCCTGGCGATAGATTGCCGGCCATGAACGCATCGGCGAAGCCTGTGTACCTGCTGGACTTCATGCCCGACGACTGGCGCGAGGCGGTCACGCCGTACGTCGACCCCACCACCGTCGCGGCACTGTCGTCGTTCGTCGTCGAGGAGTACAAGGCGGGCCCGGTGTACCCCCGCAAGCAGGACATCTACGCCGCGTACCGGCTGAGCCCGCTCGCGTCGACCCGGGTGCTCATCCTCGGCCAGGACCCCTACATCAAGCCCGGCCAGGCGCACGGCCTGAGCTTCAGCGTGCCGCAGGGCGTCCGGGTCCCGCCGTCGCTGGAGAACGTGTACCGCGAGATGCGCGACGACCTGGGCGTCACCCCACCCCCTTCCGGCGACCTCACCCCCTGGTGCCGCCAGGGCGTCATGCTGCTCAACGCCGTCCTGACCGTCCGCGCCGGCACCTCCAACTCCCACAAGGGCCGCGGCTGGGAGAACGTCACCGACGCCACGATCCAGGCCCTGAACGCCAAGACCGACCGCGTCGTCTTCGTCCTCTGGGGCGCGGCGGCCAAGGCCAAGGCCCACCTGGTGACGAACGACCGCCACGTCGTCCTGCGGGCGGGCCACCCCAGCCCGATGAACCCGACCGGCTTCCTGGGCAGCCGCCCGTTCAGCCGGATCAACGCCGCACTCACCGCAACCGGCACCCAGCCCATCCGCTGGTCCCCGTCAATGCCCCGCCCCTCATGACCGAGGTCCTCATCGAGATGTTCCGGGTCAGACCCGTGCTGGCCGCCGAGACTCTCGACGACCAGCTGCACGTCCCGGTGCCCGGCGCCTCTTGGAGGATTTCATGACCACCACGGGCCATCAGTACAGAAGTGACTTTGCCAAAGGTTTCTACAACTCGGGCAGAGTAGAAGGAATGGCCGCAGGAAAGGCTGAGGCCTTGCTGACGGTGCTTGCCACCCGAGGCCTGATGGTCACTGACGAGCACCGTGCACTCATTGCCGGTTGCACTGAGGACGCGCAACTGGACACGTGGCTTCGGCGTGCCGTCGGTGCTGAGAAGATCCAAGAGTTGGGCGACGAGTTCGCCGGCTGAGTTCGTCATGGTAGCGCCGGCATCTCCAGGCCGGCGGCGGCTCGCAGCCAAACTTTGAAGGATCCGTTGTTGCCCACTGTTGGTGTTGACGGAATGTGCAGGGATTGCGATCTCACGGTGATGGTGGCGGACGGGGTCGGGATGCGCCACTAAGCTGGAGGGCATGCGGATCCTGATCGTCGGGGGCACCAGGTTCGTGGGGCGGCACATCACCGAGGCCGCGCTCGCGGCGGGTCATGACGTCACGCTCCTGCACCGGGGGCAGACCGGCGCTGACCTGTTCGCGGCGGCCACCCATCTGCACGCCGACCGCAACGCGCTGCCCGACGGGCTCTTCGCGGGGCACGAGGGCTGGGACGCGACGATCGACGTCAGTGCGTATCTGCCGCGGCAGGTGCACGGGCTCGCCGACGCGATCGGGGAGCGCGGCGGGCGCTACGTGTACATCTCCAGCGTGTCGGTCTACGACGTGCCGGCGGGGCCCGGGTTCGCCGAGGACTCGCCGCTGCTCAAGCTCGACGACCCGACCGTCGAGGAGATCACCAACGAGACCTACGGGCCGCTGAAGGCCGCGTGCGAGCGCGTCGCCGAGGAGCGGTTCGGCACCTCGACGGTGATCATCCGGCCGACGTACGTGGTGGGCCCGCACGACCACTTGTCGCGGTTCACGTGGTGGGTCGAGCGGGTCGCCCGCGGCGGCGAGGTCCTCGCGCCCGGCCCGCGGGACGCGGCGATCCAGGTCATCGACGCCCGCGACATGGCCGACTGGACGATCCGCCTGCTGGACCGCCCCGGCGGCGGCGTGTTCCATGCGGTGAGTCCCGCCCCGCCGTTCTCGTTCGAGCAGCTGCTGGAGGCGATGCGCGCCGAGGTCGGGCCGCCCGGGACGACGCTGACCTGGGTCGACGCCGACTTCCTCCGCACGCGCGGCATCGACGAGGAGCGCCTGCCGTTGTGGCACCCGTTCGACGCCGAGGCCGCCCTGGACGCCGCGGACCCGTCGGCGGCGTTCGCGGCGGGCCTGTCCCCCCGCCCGCTGCGCCAGACGATCCGCGAGACCTGTGAGTCGGCCCTGCTCGACCCGCTCCCACCCCCGTCCGAGCGCCTCACTGCCGACCAGGAGACCACGCTCCTGACCGAATGGCGCTTACACACGTCCTGACCTGCCCTCGGTCTGGCGTCGGCGGCGTCGGTACGAGCTGCCGCGGCGTGAGCTGCGTTCGCCGTGCCGGCGGAGGCGCCTGTCAGACGGTGGTGGCGTGGGCGGCGCACGCGTCGGGTGCGACGGTGGCTGTCTGCGCCCGTGCCGGTGAGGCTGATGGGGCGAGGGTGCCGGGTGTTGGGTGTCTACGCCCGTGCCGGTGAGGCTGACGGGACGAGGGTGCCGGGTGTTGGGTGTCTACGCCCGTGCCGGTGAGGCTGACGGGACGAGGGTGCCGGGTGTCTGCGCCGGTGCTGGTGAGGCTGCCGGGTCAGGGGCGTCAGCGGGCGGTCCCGCGGATGGCCAGGGCGCGGGCCAGGAGGGGGATCGAACCGTCGGCGGTGTGTGGGAGGCGGGCGCGGAGCAGGTCGCGCAGGGCGTCGCGGTGGTCGCTGGGGAGGGAGGCGACGTAGCTGGGTGCCGGGCCGGTGCCGCCGAGGAACGGGGTCCAGTAGTCGTCGAAGTCGGCGAAGACCGCGGTGGTGTCGATCGGGCGGGTCGTGACGGCGGTCAGGCCGGCGGCGGACCACAGGGCGCTGAGGGCGGTCGGGGAGCAGATGGACATGCGGCGGCCCTCGTCGAGCTCGGCGGCGGCCGGGTCGAGGGTCGCGGCGGCTTCCCAGAAGTGGCGCATCATGGCCATGCCGTCGGCGTAGTCCCAGACGTACGCCGCGACGGTCCCCCCAGGCGCTGTCACCCTGGCGAACTCGGCGACGGCCGCCGCGGGCGACGGCACGAAGTTGAGGGCGAGGCCGCTGACGACGACGTCGACGGCCGCGTCCGCCAGCGGCAGCGCCTGGGCGTCCCCCGCGACGAACCGCGCACCTGGGGCCGCGCCCCAGGCAGCCCCCGAACCCGGTCCCACGCCGGCAGGACCGAAGGCCGCCTCCGGACCCGCGCCGGCGCTTGAGGCAACGCCCGGTCGCGCGCCCGCGCCGGCAGGGCCCAGGGCAGTGTCCGAACCCCCACCGGCCCCTGAGCCGGCAGAATTCAAGGCGGCACCCGAACCGGCACGGCCCAAGGCAGCGCCCGGAACCGTGCCCGTGTCCAAACCGACGCCCGGGCTCGCCCCCGAGGCGGCGCCCGAACCCGCCTCCGAGCCGGCACGGCCCAGGGCAGCGCCCGAAACTGCGTCCGCGTCCGAACCGACGCCCGGGCTCGCCCCCGAGGCGGCGCTCGAACCCGCCTCCGGGCCGCCGCGGTCCAGGGCCGTGCTTGTCGGTGAGGTGGCGGGAGGGGGTGTGAGGCGGGACGAGGCTGTTGTGAGGAAGGCGGTCGACGGGTCGAGGCCGGTGAGCTGGGCGGGGGTGGCGGTGGTGAGGATGGTGCCGGTGAGGGCGCCGGTGCCGCAGCCGGCGTCGAGCCAGCGGCGGCCGGGTGGGACTGCCAGCCAGGTCAGGAAGCGGGCGGCGACCGGGCGGCTCCAGCGGCCCACGTACGCCTCGTAGGCGTCGCCCTTCGCCCACAGCTCGTGCGCCATGAGTGTCACGGTAGGCGGCGACGGCAACAGTGTGCGAGCGGGCGGCGGAAGGCTGCCATAATCCAGCGATGAGTAGCCGGCCGAGCCTCGCACAGGTGGCGGCGTTGTCGGGCGTGTCGGTCAAGACGGCGTCGCGGGCGTTGAGCGGCGAGGGGTATGTCGCGGTCGAGACCAAGGCGCGGGTGCAGAACGCGGCGGACGAGCTGGGGTACCGGCTGAACCGGACCGCCCGGGAGCTGCGGCGCGGCGGCAACACCTCGACGCTGGTGGGGCTGCTGAGCGGGGACCTGGCCAACCCGTTCTACTCGCGGCTCGCCAGCGGGCTGGAGCGGGAGCTGCGCATGCACGGGCTGCAGCTGATCACCGCCAGCACCGACGAGAACCCGGAGTGGGAGCGGCGGCTGACGGACTCGCTGCTGGAGCGCAGGGTCAGGGGGCTCGTCGTCGTCTCGACGATGGCGGAGCACGGGCATCTGGCGGCTGAGCGGCGGCACGGGAGCCCGTTCGTGTTCGTGGACCGGCCGCCGGTGGACCTGACCGCGGACGCGGTGCTGCTCGACAACCGGGGCGGGGCGAAGAGCGCCGCCGAGCACCTCCTGGAGCGCGGGCACCGGCGGATCGGCATCGTCGGGGACCTGTCGCGGCTCACCACGCACCAGGACCGGGTCGAGGGGTTCGCGGAGGCGATGGAGGCGGCCGGGATCACCGGCTGGCGCGACTACCTCCTGGAGGACGCGCACGACGTCGACAAGGCCGAGCGCGCCGTGCACTCGCTGCTCGCCCGCGACCCGGCGCCGACGGCCGTGTTCACCACCAACAACCGGATCACGACGGGTGCGCTGCGGGCGTTGCGCGCGAGCGGCAACCGGGACAAGGCGCTGATCGGGTTCGACGAGCTGGACCTCGGTGACGTGCTCGGGGTGACGGTGGTCGCGCACGACCCGGAGGAGATGGGCCGGCACGCGGCGCGCCTGCTGCTCGCCCGCCTGGAAGGCGACGACGGCCCCGCCCGGCGCGTGATCCTCCCGACCCGCCTGATCGAACGGTCCACGACGGCCGTCCACTGAGCGGCGGCTATGAAGCTGAACGGCGGCTATAGAGCCGCCTGATAGCGGGCGGCGAGGTCGCGGAGCAGGTCGCGCAGCTCCGGCGGGTCCAGCACGGTGAAGGGAAAGCCGATCGTGCCCAGGAACCCGGCCAGGTCCATGAGCTTGTCGGCGCCGGTCTCCAGCTCGCAGGTGGCCTCGCCGGTCGGGGTCAGCACCCCGGCCGTCGACGCCAGGCGCGCCGTCACCGCCGCGATCGGCGCGTGCACCCGCACCCGGGCCGGCACCCGCCACGCCGCCGACGACACCCCTCGCATCACGTGGGCGACGGCGTCGCCGCCGGGCGGTTCGCGGGGCTCGAACCGGACGCCCGTCGGCGGGTGCAGCGCCACGAGGTCCGCCCGGAACGTGCGCCAGTCCGCCCGGTCGAGGTCCCACGCGAGCAGGTACCAGCGCCGGCCGGTGTAGACGAGCCGGTGCGGCTCCGCGCGGCGGCGCCGGTCCTTGTAGTCAAAGCTGATCCGCTCGTGGTCCCGGGTCGCCGCGGCGAGCGCGGTGAGCAGCGACGCGTCGACCGTCGGGCCGCCGCCGGCCGCGGAGACCGTCGCGGACCGCAGCGCGTCGACCCGGCGGCGCAGCCGCGGCGGCAGCGTCTGCTCGAGCTTGATCAGCGCCCGCAGCGCCGGGTCCTCCAGCCCGGTGACGGACCCGGCGGCCGCCGCGCGCAGCCCGACCGCGACCGCGACGGCCTCCTCGTCGTCGAGCAGCAGCGGCGGCGTCGCGGCACCCGCCCCGAGCCGGTAGCCGCCGGTGATCCCGGTGCTGGAGTCGATGTGATACCCGAGGCTGCGCAGCCGCTCGATGTCGTTGCGCACGGTGCGGGTGGTGACGGCGAGCCGCTCGGCGAGGGCCGCGCCCGACCAGTCCCGCCGGCTCTGCAGCAGCGACAGCAGCCGCAGCAGCCGCGCCGAGGTCTCCAGCATCGGCCAAGTCTGTCAGACATTGCGGAACGTACCTTTCCGCAATGCCCGATAGCGTGGTCCGCATGACGACATTCCGGGGTTTCGCGACGCTGAACGTGTTCGCCGAGGACCATGACGCGGCCAAGCGGTGGTATGCGGAGCTGTTCGGCGTCGAGCCGTACTTCGAGCGGCCCGGCTACGCCGAGTTCCGCGTCGGCGACCGGCAGGCCGAGTTCGGCATCGTCGACAGCCGGTACGCGCCGCACGACACCGGCACGCCCGCGGGCGCGTTCATGTACTGGCACGTCGACGACCTCGACGGGACCCTGCAACGGCTGCTCGCGCTGGGGGCGGCGCCGCTGCAGCCGGTCACCGAGCGCGGGCCGGGCTTCGTCACCGCCGCGGTCACCGACCCGTTCGGCAACATCGTCGCGATCATGCACAACCGGCACTACCTGGAGATGGCCTGATGGAACCGGTCCTGTTCGCCGACACGGCGGCGTTCGAGCGGTGGCTCGAGTCGTACCACGGCCAAGAGGGCGAGATCTGGATCCTCGTCGGCAAGAAGGGCAGCGGGATCACCAGCATCTCCGTGCAGGAGGCCCTGGACGCGGCGCTGTGCTTCGGGTGGATCGACGGGCAGCGCAAGAGCTTCGACGATCGGCACTTCCTGCAGCGGTACGTGCCGCGCCGCCCCCGCAGCACCTGGTCGCAGGTCAACGTGGCGAAGGTCGAAGCGCTGACGGCGGCCGGCAGGATGCGGCCCGCCGGGCTGGCCGAGGTCGAGAGGGCGCGGGCCGACGGGCGGTGGGCCGCGGCGTACCCGTCGCAGCGCAACGCCACCGTGCCGCCCGACCTCGCCGAGGCGCTGGGCGGCGACGAGCGGGCGAAGGAGCGGTTCGACGCGTTGCCGGCGACCGAGCGGTACGGGCTGATCCTCAACCTGGTGAAGCTGCGCACCGCCGCCGGACGGGCCGCCAGGGTGCGGGCGATCCTGGCAGCATTGTCCGCATGACGACGCTGGGTGCCGTGTTCGTGCCGCAGCTTCCGCCGGAGCGGCTGCGGTCCGTGGTCCGTGCCGCCGACGAGAGCGGCCTGGAAGAGCTGTGGTTGTGGGAGGACTGTTTCCTGGAGAGCGGGGTCGCGACCGCCGCGGCGGCGCTCGCCTGGTCCGAGCGGGTGCGGATCGCGGTGGGGCTGCTGCCCGTGCCGTTCCGCAACGTGGCGGTGACCGCGATGGAGCTGGCGACGCTGCACCGGCTGTTCCCGGGCCGGGCCATCATCGGCGTCGGGCACGGCGTGCAGGACTGGATGGCGCAGGTCGGCGCGCGGGCCGAGTCGCCGATCACGCTGCTGCGCGAGTACGTGACGGCGCTGCGCGCCCTGCTCGCCGGCGAGCGGATCACCGTCGACGGCCGGTACGTCCACCTCGACGGCGTCGCGCTCGACTGGCCGCCTTCCGGCGCGCCCGTCTACGTGGGCGCCACCGGGCAGCGCACGCTGCGGCTCGCCGGGGAGGTCGCCGACGGCACGATCCTCACCGGCGGCACCGGCGTCGAAGCGGTCCGGGCGGCGCGGCAGCGCATCGACGAGGGGCGGCAGGCGGCGGGCCGCACGGATCCGCACCCCGTCGTCGTCTACCTGCACGCCGCGACCGGCGCCGACGCCGAGGCGCGGATGGCGGCGGAGCGGGTGCGCTGGGGCTACCACGACGGGCAGGACGTGACCGTCGCCGGGGACGCGCACGCCGTCGCCGACGCCGTCGCGCGGTGGGCGGACGCCGGTGCCGACACCGTGGTGCTCCAGCCGACGCCCGACGACCCGGATCCGGAGGGGTTCATGCGGTTCGTGGCGGAGCGGGTGCGGCCGCTGGTGGCGTAGCTCCGGCGGTACCGTGGCGAGCATGGCCGAGAATCCAGCCGTCGCGGCGGCAGAGGCGAGCGGGATCGCGTTCCGGATCGTCGAGCACGGTCCGGTGCGCAGCCTCGCCGAGGCCGCCGCGGCGCGCGGGGTCGAGGTGCCGGACGTCGTGAAGACGATCGTGGTGCGGGTCGGCGACGGGGACTACCGGTTCGTGCTGGTGCCCGGCGACCGGGTCATCTCGTGGCCGAAGCTGCGCGCCCTCCTCGGCGTCAACCGGCTGTCGATGCCGGACGCCGCGACCGCCCGCGACGCGACCGGTTACGAGCGCGGGACGATCACGCCGTTCGGCTCGTCGACGGCCTGGCCGGTGGTCGCCGACGAGCGGATCCTCGGACGGGAGATCACGCTCGGCGCCGGCCGGCACGGCGTGGCGCTCGCCGTCGACGCCGGTGCCGCGATCGAGGCGCTGGGGGCGGCGGTCGCCGACGTGTCCGAGCCGGAAGCCTGATCGATTCGCGCTTTTCCCCGTCGGTACGAGTGGAAATGCGCGCGCCAATGGCAATTTGCGCAAAATGCCAGACTTGTTCGTGATCTGTGGGAATGTGGCACTGGCAACCATCATTGCCCGGGTTTCCGGCACACGCGTCCCGGCGGTTCCGACCGCTGGGAGGCACCGCCCGACCGTGACGACTCCGTGACGGCAGGGCAGCCGGAGAGCGCAGGAGAGCCCCGGGCCGAGCGGGGAGTCGCACTGTCCACACATCCGTTACGCCGTCCCCGCAGGACGGCACGCACGTTGCGCATCAACCTCGGCACCGCGCTCTGCGTGGTGCTGTGCGGGGTGGCCGGGAGCGCGCCGGCCCACGGCGCCCCAGCCGACACGTCGCCGGCCGCACGGATCAGCACGACGACGCCACCGGTCGGCGTCAGGTCCGTCTGGTACTACGAGGGCGGCACGACCGATGCCCGCGCCGAGCTCCGCGAGGTGCGCGCCGCGAGCCGGGACGCCCAGCGAGCGCGGCTCGCCCAGCAGGCCGCCGCGGCGCAGGCCGCCGCTGACGCCGCCGCGGAGGCTTCCGCGACGGCGCGGGCCGAGGCGGTGACCGTCGCGGGGGCGGTCACCCGGCAGCGGCCGGCCAGCCGGAGCCGGCCGGCACCGCGGACCCGGGCTTCGACCGCGCCGCGCACCGGACCGGGCCGGCAGCGCCCACCGGTCACCCGTCGCGCCCCGAGGACGTGGGCGCCCCCGCCCCCCACCTGGACGCCGGCGGCCGGCGGCGGGGTGGTCGGGTTCGCGCTCGCCCAGGTCGGCAAGGGCTACGGGTTCGGGTCGGCCGGCCCCGACCGGTTCGACTGCTCGGGCCTCGTCGCCGCCGCGTTCCAGCGGATCGGCATCTCGCTGCCGCACCAGACCGGAGGGCTCGCCAGGGTCGGCCGGCCGGTCGGGCGCGGCGAGCTGCGCCCCGGCGACCTGGTGTTCCCGGCCTCCGGGCACGTCGGCATCTACGTCGGCGGCGGCCGGATGGTGCACGCCTCCACCGAACGCGGCGGCGTGAAGCTCTCGCCGATCTACGCGTTCAGCTTCGCCCGCCGGGTCGCCTGACGCCGGGACGGTCCACATCGGACACCATCACAGTCCGATGTGGACCGTCAGGCCTTGTCGTGCAGGCGGAAGTCGGCGAAGTCGAAGCCCGGGGCGACGACGCAGCTGACCAGGACCGGCTCGGTGCCGGTCGGGACGGCGGCCTGCCAGACGCCGGCGGGGATCAGCACCTGCGGGCGCTGCCCCGCCGCGACGTCCCCGCCCAGGAGCGTGGTCGGGCCCTCGCCGGGCGCTTCGCCGGAGCCGCCGAGGCGCAGCGCGAGGGGGCCGCCCGAGTGCCAGAACCACAGCTCGTCGGAGCGGACCACGTGCCACGCCGACTCCTCGCCCGGGTGCAGCAGGAAGTAGATCGCGGTCGCCGCGTTGCGCGGCCCGTCGTACCCCTCCGGCGAGAACGCCACCGGCGAGCGCCAGGTCTCCCGGAACCAGCCGCCCTCGGGGTGCGGCGCCATGTCCAGCAGCTCCGCCAGTCGTGGTCGCGTCGTCATTTCGCCACCGTAGCGGGCCTGCGGTCCGCCCGAACGTCCGGTGCGCCGGCGCGCCCCGCTTTGCGATGCTGATCGCATGCTGCTGGAAGGACCCGGCGGTGTCGCCGTCGCGCTCAGCGTGGCGGACCGCACCGGCGAGCTGCTCGTCGTCGAGGGGGTCGTCGACGCCGGCGACGGGCGGGCGTGGACCTTCCGCGACGCCTGCCTGACCGAGGCGGAGGCGGCGGCGCTCGGCCAGTGGCTCCTGCGGGCCGCGAAGGGGCGGCTGGAGCTGCCGGACCGGCTGGCGTTCGCGGCGCCGGACCTGACCTTCACGCTCGAGGAGCACGACCACCTCCAGCCGCGGGTCACGGTCGGGTTCTCCCTGGCCGCGGCGCCGCCCTGGCTCGGCGAGGAGCGGATGCGCACCTACGACTACCCGATCACGCTCGACCTCGACCCGCAGGCCCTGGAGGCCGCCGCCGTGGACTGGGAGCGCGGACTCGGCTGAGTAGGATCGCCGGATGCGACGACGCGCCCTGGCAGCGGCACTGACGACGGTCGTTCTCGCCCTCGCCGGGTGCGGCGGGTCGCCCCGCGATGTCGCCGCTCCCGCTTCGCCCGTGCCTTCCTCCCCGGTCGCGGCGGCATCGTCGGTACCGGCGACGTCAAGCGCACCCGGCAGCACCTCCGCCGCGCCGCCGTCCCCGCAGGCGAACGGCAACCCGAACGGCCGGGCCGCCGTGCCGGCCGAGGCCCGCGCCGCCGACACGTCGAAACCCACCCGTGTCATCGGCAACGGCACCCCCGCGAGCTGCACGTCCGAGGCGGTCGTGTCGGCGGTCGGCGCCGGCGGAGTCATCACGTTCAACTGCGGCCCGCAGCCCGTCACCATCACGATGAAGGCCACCGCGAAGATCAAGAACGTGCAGGGCGCGAAGATCGTGCTCGACGGCGGCGGCAAGGTCACCCTCAGCGGCGAGGGCAAGCGGCGCATCCTCTACATGAACACGTGCGACAAGAACCAGGGCTGGACCACCTCGCACTGCCAGGACCAGGACCACCCGTCGCTGACCGTGCAGAACCTGACCTTCGCCGACGGCAACTCCACCGGCGACACCACGGAGGGCGGCGGAGGCGGCGCGATCTTCGTCCGCGGCGGCCGGTTCAAGGTCGTCAACGCCCGCTTCGTCCGCAACCGCTGCGACCAGACCGGCCCGGACCTCGGCGGCGCCGCGATCCGGGTGCTCAGCCAGTACCACAACCAGCCCGTCTACATCGTGAGCAGCACCTTCGGCGGCGCCGCCGGCCAGGGCGGCGTCTGCGCGAACGGCGGCGCCCTGAGCAGCATCGGCGTGTCCTGGGTCGTCCTCAACAGCGTCCTGTCCTACAACTCCGCCGTCGGCAAGGGCGCCAACCCCGCCCGCCCCGGCACCCCCGGCGGCGGCAGCGGCGGCGCCATCTACTGCGACGGCAACCAGTTCACCGTCCGCCTCGCCGGCACCCTCGTCGAGCAGAACAAGGCCAACGAGGGCGGCGGCGCCGTCTTCTTCGTCAGCAACGACCGCTCCGGCACCATGTCCATCGAGAGCTCCACGCTGCGCAAGAACCCGAGCGCCGGCTTCGAGACGCAGGGCTTCCCCGGCATCTACTTCCTCGGCGCCCGCCCCCCGTCGGTCTCGTCCTCGACCCTGACCCGCTGACCGTCGCGCGCTACGACCGCAGGCAGGCGCAGAACGGGTGCCCCGCCGGGTCGACGAGCACCAGGTACCGCTCCGGCGCCGGCTGGAACTCGGCCCTGGTGGCCCCGAGCTTCACCGCCCGCTCCTCGGCGTCCGCGAGATCGTCGACGTAGAAGTCCAGGTGGAACTGCTTCGGCACCGGCCCCTCGGGCCACGTCGGCTTCTCGTAGCTCCCGATCTGCCCGAACCCGATCGACGTCTTCCCGTCACTGACCATCGCGTACTCCGCCTGCGTGTGCGTCACCTCCCACCCGAGCATCTCGCTGTAGAACTCCGCCAGCACCGGCGGCTCGGCACAATCGATGTTCACCATGATGAGCGTGGCAAATCCAGTCATGCCCCCATCCTGGCCCCCATTCCTGCCACCCCATGTCAGGTTCCCCAAGACTTCGCCGAAGTGGTCAGGGATCAGTGCGCAGCCGAGGAGGAAGGGCTCGTCCAGCAGCTCCTGGCGCTCCTCGCCCAACATTCTCGATGTCGTGATTCGCCGCCAGGAAGGCTGACGAGCGTAGGGAGCACGCGCACACAGCGGGACAGGTTCGGCCACACCATGGCACCGGTCTACATGATCGCGGAGAAGGCCGCCGACCTGATCACCGCCGGACGGTGAGCCGGCGCAGGAGGAGCACGGCCGCGAGCGGCCAGAGTGCCTGAGCGCCCGCGGCCAGGCGTTCGGCGAGTCCTACCAGTACACCCGTGGCGAGCGCGATCGAGAACAGCACGACGAGCGTGACCAGCACCCCGGTGGCCACCCGCGCGAGCGGGACGCGGCTCAGGGCCGGCCAGATGGCCAGGCAGGCGAACGCGATGGTCGCCGCCGCCTGATGCGCGCCCGACGAGCCGGCCCGGGGCAGCGGGAACGCGGCCACCAGGACCGTGGCGACCCCGCCCGCGGCGAGCATGACCCGGGCCTGCGTGGCGACGGGGCGCAGGCCGTGGGCGGTGACGACGTGGCAGATCCCGACCCCGAGCAGCGCCACCGTCATCACCCACCGGTCGGTGGCGCCGAGGCCGGCCAGGGCGCTGATCGTGTCGCGGAGCGGGTCGAAGGATGGCTGGAGCGCCGCGGCGACGCTCCAGCCGCCGATGAGCAGGACCGGTGCGGTGGCCGAGGAGACCACCGCGGACCACCGCACCGGATCGCGCATCTTCGAAGTATGGCGGGTCAGGAGCCGAAGGCCTCCAGCTCCCACAGCGAGTAGCCCCACTGCGTGCCGCGCTGGGTGCCGTTGACCCGCAGGTAGCGGCCGGAGCCGTTGACGGTCACGTCGTCGATGCCGCCGTCGCCGGTCGTCGTGGTGTAGATGTTCGTCCAGGTGTTGCCGTCCGGCGAGGTCTGGATCTGGTACGCCTTGCCGTACGCCGTCTCCCAGTTGAGCCGCACCCGCGTGATCGTGCGGGTGGCGCCGAGGTCGAGCCGGATCCACTGCGGGTCGCTGTAGGCGCTGCCCCAGCGGGTCGCGGTGTTGCCGTCGACGGCGTTGGCGCCGGCGTGCGGGCTGCCGGACTCGACGGACGACACCGTCACCGGGCAGTTGCGGCACAGCGACTGCGGACCGGTGCCGGCCGGCGTGCCGTACACGCTGAGATCCCAGATCGAGTAGCCCCACTGCGTGCCGCGCTGGGTCTGGTTCACCCGGACGTAGCGGCCCGTGCCGGTGAGGGTGACGTCGTCCACGCCGCCGTCGCCGGTGATCGTGGTGTAGACGTTGGTCCAGGTGGACCCGTCCGGCGAGGTCTGGATCTGGTACGCCTTCGCGTAGGCGGCCTCCCAGTTGATCCGGACCCGGTTGAGGTTGTACGAGGCGCCGAGGTCGACCTGCAGCCACTGCGGGTCGGCGTGGACGCTGCCCCAGCGGGTCGTGCTGTTGCCGTCGACCGCGTTCGCCGCGACGAGCGTGCTGTTGGGCTCGACCGACGACGCGGTCGCGGTCTTGCCGCGGGCGATGTCGGTGGCCGGCTGGCTGCCGTCGGTCTTGATGCGGATGTTGCGGTAGAAGATGTCGGCGCCGGCGCCGTCGTTCTGCACGCCGATGTAGCCGGACTGGATCGCCCGGGTGCTCGTGTAGTCGTTGATCTTCACGCCGTTGAGCCAGATCTCGACCCGCTGGCCGTGCACGCCGACCTCGTAGGTGTTCCACTGCCCGGGCGGGTTGAGGGCGGCGGCGCGCAGGGCGGCGTCGGGGGCCTTGAAGCTGTACACGCTGCCGGTGGTGCGGGACGGGTCGGCGTCGGTGGCGTCGATCTGGATCTCGTGGCCGGCGTTCACGGGGCCCCACGGGTCACCGTTAGGGTCGGGGAAGCCGATGAAGACGCCGCCGTTGTCGTCGCCGGGCATCTGCCAGTCGACCTTCAGCGAGTAGTTGGAGAACTGGCTCATCGGATACCAGAGCAGCCCCATGCCGCCGAACGAGGTGAGCGTGCCGTCGGCGAGCGTGAACCCGCCGGGGCCGGCCTGCCGCCACTGGTTGAGGCTCGCCTGGCTGCCGTCGAACAGCGCCTGGTAGCCGGTCTCGGGGCGGCAGTCCGCCTGGACCTGCCCCGCGGCCCACTTGATGCCGCCGAGGAGGTGGGTGGTGAAGTTCGCCTCGGTGTAGGACGCCTCGGTGTGGCCGAGTCCGGTGTACCAGCTACGGCCGCCGTCGAACTGCTTGCACCACGAGATGGGGTGGTCGCCGGCCATCGACCCGCCGCTGTAGCTGCCCTCGTCGAGGCTCATGAGGACCTTGGCGGTGCTGCGGGGGTTGGTCTGGTAGTTGTACCACTCGTCGGTGCGGGTCCAGGTCTGCGGCAGGTGCGCGGTCGCCGGGTTCGCGCGGTCCTCGACCCTGATCGTCGCCTGCTGCTGCGCCGGGTGCGAGGCGAACCAGGCGCCGACGAGGTTGCCGTACCAGGGCCAGGCGTACTCGGTGTCGGCCGCGGCGTGCACGCCGACGTAGCCGCCGCCGGCGCGGATGTAGGACTCGAACGCGGCCTGCTGGGTGGCGTCGAGCACGTCACCGGTGGTCGACAGCCACACGACCGCCTTGTACTGGGCCAGGTTCGCGGTCGTGAACGCGGCGGCGTCCTCGGTCGCGTCGACGGCGAAGTTGTTCGCGCCGCCGAGGGCCTGGACGGCGGCGATGCCGTTGGGGATCGAGCTGTGGCGGAAGCCTGCCGTCTTGGAGAAGACGAGGACCTTGTACGCCGGGGCGGCGGACGCGGGGGTGGCCGCACCACCCGCGGCGAGGAGGGCCGCGACGGCGGCGGCCGCGATCAGTTTCCGAACAGGTATACGCACAGGACGTGCTCCTTCCGGATGGATCGCGGGCCTGTGCGGGACCGTCGCGATCGCGGGGAGGGAGGAGCGCGCCGAACGCACCTTCCGTTGCTTCTGCCAGAACTTTGCCCCGGATAAACAAAAGTGTCAATGGGTCACTCAAGTCGTGCACGACTTAATCGCGTGCTACCGTTCTGGACGTGAGGGATGTTCTGGCACTCGACCAGCAGGTCTGCTTCGCGCTGTACACGGCCTCGCGGGCCGTCACCGCGCGATACCGGCCGCTGCTCGACGAGCTGGGCATCACGTACCCGCAGTACCTGGTCCTACTCGTGCTCTGGGAGCAGGACCAGCGGACCGTCAAGGAGATCGGCGCCGCCCTGCGGCTCGACTCCAGCACCCTGTCGCCGCTGCTCAAGCGCCTGGAGGCGGCCGGCCTCGTCACGCGGGCGCGGCGCGCCGACGACGAGCGGTCCGTCACCATCCAGCTCACCGCGGCCGGCACCGCGCTGCGCGAGCGGGCCCGGGACGTCCCGGGCAGGCTCGTCTGCGAGGGCGGGCTCGGCATCGACGAGCTCGACGAGCTCCGCGAAACCCTGGTGCGCCTCACCGGCGCGCTCACCGACCTGCAAGGAGGCCCTCCTGATGGCAGTCCTGTACACCGCTGAGGTCACCGCCACCGGCGACGGCCGCGACGGCCACGTCACCAGCACCGACGGCATCATCGACGTGGACGTCGCGGTGCCGAAGGAGATGGGCGGCGCCGGCGGCGCGACCAACCCCGAGCAGCTGTTCGCGGCCGGCTATGCGGCCTGCTTCCACAGCGCGCTGCGGGTCGTCGCCCGCCGCGCCAAGGCGTCCGTCGACGGCAGCGAGGTCAACGCCCGGGTCGGCATCGGACCCAACGGCAACGGCGGCTTCGGGCTCGACGTCACCCTCACCGTCACCCTGCCCGGCGTCGAGCGGGACGCCGCGTGGCAGCTGGTCGAGGCGGCGCACCAGGTCTGCCCGTATTCCAACGCGACCCGCGGCAACATCGACGTCAAGCTGGAGCTCGCATGACGACCAGCAGCAAGGTGTGGCAGCTCGCCGCCCGGCCGACCGGCTTCCCGACGCCCGAGGACTTCCGCCTCGTCACGGAGGAGCTGCCCGCGCCCGGTCCCGGCCAGGTGCTCGTGCGCAACGACGTGATGTCGGTCGACCCCGCGATGCGCGGCCGGATGAACGACGTGCCGTCCTACGTGGCACCGTTCCAGGTCGACGCGGCCCTCGACGGCGGCGCGGTCGGCACCGTCATCGCCTCGGAGAGCCCGGACGTCGCCGTCGGCGACAGCGTGCTGCACGGGCTCGGCTGGCGGGAGCACGCGCTGCTCGACGCGAAGCACACGCGGGTCGTGGACACCGCGATCGCGCCCGCCTCGGCGTACCTGGGCGTGCTCGGCATGCCGGGGCTCACGGCGTACGCCGGACTCCTCGACGTCGCGAGGATGCGGCCCGACGAGACGGTCTTCGTCTCCGGCGCCGCGGGGGCCGTCGGCACGCTGGTCGGGCAGATCGCGCGGCTGCGGGGCGCGCGGCTGGTGATCGGGTCCGCGGGGTCGGCGGAGAAGGTGCGCTACCTCGTCGACGACCTCGGCTTCGACGCCGCGTTCAACTACAAGGACGGCTCGATCCGCACCCAGCTGAAGCAGCTGACGCCCGACGGCATCGACGTCTTCTTCGACAACGTCGGCGGCGAGCAGCTGGAGGCGGCGCTCTTCCGGATGAACCTGCACGGCCGGGTCGCGATCTGCGGCGCGATCTCGCAGTACAACAACCCCGACGCGACCGGCATCCGCAACCTGACGCTGCTGATCAGCAAGCGGATCACCATGCAGGGGTTCCTGGTGCTGGACCACTGGGGGCGGCGGCAGGAGTTCGTCGACGAGATGTCCGGCTGGCTGCGCGAGGGCAAGGTCAAGGTCGCGGAGACGTTCGTCGACGGGATCGACCACGCCGTCGACGGGTTCCTCGGCATGCTCCGCGGCGAGAACCTGGGCAAGATGATCGTCCGGCTCACGTGAGCCGGCCTTTGGTCGCGGCACTGGGGCACGGCCGGCGGGCGCGACGGTCCGCGTACGCGCTCGCCGGGCTCCTTGCCGCGGCCGGGGTCACGCACCTGGTGAATCCGGAGCCCTACGACCGGATCGTGCCGCGGTCGCTGCCCGGGTCGCCGCGGACCTACACGTCCGTGAGCGGGGTCGCGGAGCTCGCGCTCGCGGCCGGGCTCGTCCACCCGCGCACCCGCCGGGCGGCCGGGCTCGCCGCCGCCGGCTTCTTCGCGGCGGTGTTCCCGGCCAACGTGAAGATGGCGGTCGACTGGCGCAAGGCGCCGCCGGCCCGCCGTGCGATCGCCTACGGCCGGCTGCCGCTGCAGGTGCCGCTGGTCCTGTGGGGGTTGAAGGTGGCCCGGGAATCGCGTACTCAGTAGCAGGGTGATGACAACCGCACGGCTGGTGCTGCGCCGCTGGCGCGACGAGGACCGGGTGCCGTTCGCGGCGCTCAACGCCGACCCCGAGGTCATGCGGTTCTTCCCGCGGCCGCTGACCCGGGCCGAGAGCGACGAGTTCGCCGACCGGATCGAGGCCGCGTTCGACGAGCACGGCTACGGGTTGTGGGCCGTCGACGCGGCCGGCACCTTCATCGGGTTCGTCGGGCTGGCGTGGCAGCGGTTCCCGGCGCACTTCACGCCGGCGTTGGAGATCGGCTGGCGGCTGGCCCGGCACGCCTGGGGGCAGGGCTACGCGACGGAGGCGGCCGTCGCGGCGCGCGACTACGCGTTCGGTGAGGCCGGCATGGACGAGATCGTGTCCATCACCACCCGGACCAACGAGCCCTCGCAGGCGGTGATGCGGCGGATCGGGATGACCCGCGACCCGGCGGACGACTTCCTGCACCCGAGCCTGGCGCCGGACCACCCGCTGGCCCCGCACGTGCTGCACCGGCTGCGGCGGGCTTAGCGGCACGGCTGCGGCGGGCTTAGCGGTACAGGCGCAGGTGCAGCTGGAAGGCGACCTCGGTGAACCGGATCGTCGGCGGGCGCAGGGCCAGCAGCTGGCGCTCCAGGACCACCTGCAGCTCGCGCGGCGGCGCCTCCGGCCGGGCCATGATCCGCACGCCGACCGGCCGCGACGGGCCCAGGCGGAACTCGACCATGAGCTCCTCGGTGCCGTGCCGGACCCCGGTGAACGCGCGGTCGACGATGCCCCTCGCCCGGTCGATGAAGTCGCCGAGCTCCGCCGCCGTCGTCGCCTGCCGCAGCTGCTCCTCCGGCGTGAGCAGCACGATTTTGCCCCGGTCGACGTGCCGCAGCGTCCGGCCGTCGGCGGTGGCCGGAGCCGCCTCCTCGGCGCGCGGCGGGTGGTAGATGGTGAGCTCGCCGGTGCGGTACCGCTCACCGGCCTTGTGGTCGCCGCCGTCACCGCCTCCGTTGCCTCCGTTGCCTCCGTCGCCTCCGTCGCCTCCATTGCCGGAGGGCCAGTGGCCGCCGGGGCCGGGCCGCACCTCGGCCACCTGACGCGTCGCGGGGCCGGGGCGGGGCGCCAGCCGCAGCGCGAGGGTGCTGACCGCGCCGGCGGGCAGGCCGATCTCGATCGAGCGGCCCGCCTCGACCGCCTGCCGCAGCCGGGCGTACATCGCGCCGGTCAGCAGCACCGCGAAGCCGTCCTCGACCTGGCGGGCGGTCGGCGCGGCGGTGCCGCGGACCAGGAGCAGGAAGTTGCAGCCGATGCGGGTCGAGCGCTCGCCGCCGGGCGCCACGATCGCGGCCGGGCCGCGCTGGCCGGGGGTCCACACGTAGGTCTGCGGGGCGTCGGCGAGGCCGGGCAGGAACGCGCACACGTCGTCGGCCTCGCGCAGCGCCTCCTCGAACGCCTCCAGCTCCTCGTCGGCGCCGCCGATGTAGGAGGTCGGGTCGCCCGCGGTGATCGTCAGCTCGAGCCGGTCGCCGATGTGCACGACCCGCAGGAACGGCAGGTTGTAGGCGGGCGCCTTCGACAGCATCGTCGCGGCCCGGAACTCGGCGTCGTCGACGACCGGGGCGCGGCCGGGGCGGAACCACCACGGGTGCGGGTAGTACCGCTCCTGCGCGCCGAGCAGCGACAGGACCCGTGCGTGGCCGAAGCGCTGCACGACCGCGGTCTCGCCGGCCAGCAGCGGCAGCGCGACCAGCGGCGGGCGCTCGAAGGTCACGGTCGACGGGATGTCCTCGGGGGCGGCGGCGTACACGAACCCGGTGACCCGGCCGTCGATGTCGATGCCGGGCTGGTTGAAGACGCTGACGTCGCCGGCCTCCACGAGCCTGCCCTCGGCGGCGAGCCGGTGGACGGTGCGCGCCATCGACAGCGGGTAGCCGGGGGCGGGCGCCCCGGTGCGGACCACGGCGAACACCATCTCCCGCTGGCCGTGCCGCTCCAGGCCCTCGGTCGTGTAGAGCAGTGCGGGCAGCATGCCGGAAGCCGTGCGGATGCCACCCTCGTCGATGGCGACCGACAGCTGCCGGGGGATGAGGACCTCCCGGCCGACGGGTAACGCGGAGCCCACGGGGCCGATCATCGCATCCGCACGCAACAGTTGACCTTGCGCGAACGGCGGGCGGCGCTCGGCGCCTCAGGAACGTCGCTGGTGGTGAGGGTGGCGCTCCACGGCGTGGGCCGGCAGGGTGGCACTCCACGGCATGGGCCGGCAGGCCGACAGGGTGGCGCTCCGCGGTGTGGGCGGCGACGATGGTGTGATGCGGATGACGTCGGAGCCGCCGGTCGAGTACGTCGCGTTCGTGTCGCGGCACCTGGAGCCGCTGCGGCGCGACGCCGTGCGCGTCGTCGGCGCCGAGGCGGACGCGGATCATCTGTACGGCGACGTCCTCACCGACGTCGCGGCCCGGTGGAGCTGGCTGGAGCTGCAGCGCACCCGGCTCGGGCACGAGGGCGCCGCCGACGACTTCCTCGGCCGGGTCTTCGCCCGCCGGTCCGAGCGCTGGTTCCTCGGCGAGGACGGGGCCGGCGACGACGACCACGAGATCCAGGTGACCGCCTGGCATCCGGACGAGCCCTCGCCGGCGCGCCGCGTGTACGTGAGCAACGCCGTCCGCCTCGCCCCGATGCTCGTGCCGCGGCGCAGGAGCACCGTGTTCGTCGCCGGGCCGGTGTGCGAGGCGGCGATCGCGTGGTGGCACGCCTACGAGACGGTCCGGCGGCGGCGCTTCGCGTACCTCGGATTCGCGGCGATCGCGCTGCTGATGGCCCTGGCGAGCGTCAGCGCACCGCCCCCGGCGTGATCGCGGGGTGACGCTCGCCACGTCCGGCCGCCTCCGCCGCGGGCCGCGCGCGTGGTGTCCTTGATGGATCCTGCTACTGTCCGCCGAGGGCCGGCTTGGGGGTGACATGAGCACGACGACACGCGTCGCGGGACGCTCGACGCGGCGGATGCGCGCGCGACGCCGGATCTCGGCTGCCGCGCTGGCCGTCGCCGTCGGCGCCGGGATGTTCGGCGCGCTCGCCGTCACCGGGCCCGCGCAGGCCGCGCCCGCCGAGGCCGACATCGAGGCCAGGGCCGACGGCAGCGCCCAGGGCAAGGCCGGTGAGAAGGCGAGCGTCGGCTTCGAGGTGGAGAACCACGACGACGCCGACGTGGTGGTCGTCGTGACGATCCGCGCCCCCTCCAACGCCCAGATCGAGTCCGCCAACCCCTGCAAGGTCGTGCCCAACCGCACCGCAGCCACCTGCCAGGGCACCCTCAAGGGCAAGCAGAAGATCAACGGCACGATCCAGCTCGTGCTGCGCACCGGCGGCGACGGCGAGGGCAGCATCGTCGCCCGGATCGCCGCCAACCAGAGGGTCAGCGACCCGAAGCCGGGCAACAACGACGCCAAGTTCAAGGTCAAGGTCACCGGCGCCAGCCCGACCCCGTCGAAGTCCGTGAAGTCCTCGCGCAGCGCCTCTGCCGACCCGGCCGCCACCTCCACCGAGGAGATCGCCCCGCCGGAGGCCGGCAACGGCGCGATCCCGCGCGAAGAGCCGAAGACCACCCCGGTCAAGGACGAGGGCGGCCTGTCGTTCGGCTTCTGGATCGGCGTGGTGGCCATCGTCGCGGCCCTCGGCCTGGTCGGCAGCCTCTTCTACTTCCGCCGCAAGGACCGCCTCGAGCCGGAGACCGGCGTGTTCCAGCTGCCGAATGCCGGCGGCGACAACCCGACCTCGGTGATCCCTCCGTATCAGGGCGGGTCCACCGTCTACGGCTCGCCCGCGGCTCCGCCACCCGGTCCTCCCGGTCCTCCGTTCCCGCCGGGTCCTCCTGGTCCGCCGTCGGGTCCGCCGGCGCCGGGGAACAACGACCAGACCATCCTCATGCGCCGGCCCAACGACCTCTGACCCGTGCCGCTCCCGCCCGGATCGGGCAGGATGGTGCGATGCGCAGCGAGCGGACCTCATCGATGCGATCGGCCGCGCTCGGCACGGCCCTCGTCTTCACCGCGAGCGGCACGCTGCTCGGCACGTGGGTGTCGCGGATCCCGGCGGTCGTCGCCAAGCTCGACGTCACCGCCGGCGAGCTCGGGCGGGCGCTGCTCGCGCTCGGCATCGGCTCGCTGCTGTCGATGCCGCTGACCGGGCACGTCTGCCGGCGGCTGGGCAGCCGCACCTGGGTCGCGTGCATGTCGGTGGCGGCGGCGGTGGTCCTCAGCTGCACGGGGCTGGCGCCCGACCTGGTGTGGCTGTCGGTGGCCCTGTTCGCGCTCGGCATGGTGTACGGCTCGTGGGACGTCGCCATGAACGTGCAGGGCAGCGCCGTCGACCAGCTGGCGGGGCGCGAGTGGATGCCGCGGTACCACGCGTGCTGGAGCCTCGGCTCGATCCTCGGCGCGGCGGCCGGCTCCCTCGCGGCCCGCGGCGGCACCGGGATCGCGCTGCACTTCGCCGTGGCCGCCTGCTGCGCGACCGCCGTGACGTTCGCGGGCCTGCTGCGGTACGTGGACGAGCGCGTCTCCCCCGCCCCTTCCTCTGAGGAGTCCGTTGCGCGGCCGGCCGGCCCGCCGGTCAGGAACCGGGCGCTGCTGCTCATCGGGGCGCTCACGCTGTGCGCCACCGTCATCGAGGGCGCCGCCGGCGACTGGCTGGCGCTGTACCTGCACACGGGGCGCGGGCTGTCGGAGGCGTCGGCCGCGCTCGGCTACTCGGTCTTCGCCACCGCGATGACGGTCGTGCGGTTCGCCGGTACACCTGCCGCGGCGAGACTCGGAAGGGCCGGCGCGGTCCGGGCGGGCGGCCTCCTCGGCATCGCCGGTGTGCTCATCACCGTCCTGTCGCCGTGGGTGCCGCTGACCTACGCCGGCGCGCTGCTGTGGGGCGCCGGGGTGTGCCTGGTGTTCCCGGCCGCCGTGAGCGCCGCCGGCGAGACCGACCGGCCGGCCGAGTCGATCGCGCTCGTCACCACCATCGGCTACGGCTCGATCCTGATCGGCCCGCCGCTGATCGGCGCGCTCGCCGACGTGGTCGGCATGGGCCGGGCGCTGCTGACCCTGGCGGTGCTGGCCGCCGGCGTCGCCGCCCTCGCCCCAGCCGTCCGGCCGTCACCCGACCGCACACCAGTCACCCGATAGCCCCTCCCCGCGGGGCCGGACAGCGCGACGCGGGCCGGACAGCGCGACGCGGGCCGGACAGCGCGACGCGGGCCGGACAGCGCGACGCGGGGCCAGACAGCGCGACG